>JANWHF010000042.1 GCA_025450555.1 Tepidisphaeraceae bacterium
ATTATCTATTTAGCGAAATTCCAGGTGCGCAATAAGGTGCAGTGAAAAATATGGATTTTTCTTGAAATCTTGCGTCTGGCAGGCGGAACTATGCTTTGTCGAATGGGCTAACCGGCCAAACGGTCGCCTGGCGGGCTAATGATTGTCAGTGCCGCCACACCAACTGAATGTGGTCCAAATGACTCATGACCACCGCAAATGGTTTGGTAAGCTGGGCACAAATGAGGTTGGATGTGAGTTGGCAAGCGTAACACTTGCTCATAAAGTTGGCGTACAATCAGGCGAAGAAATCCCAAGCCAGCCTTCCGGGGATGCATTGCAAGGACATGCACACAACCCGCCGCTGGCAAACGGAGTGAAAGTTCAAATGCGTGGCGATTTGCTGAATCGGGCGAATGCGGACTATCTCGATCGACTTTACGATCAATACCAACGCGATCCACGGTCCCTTGATCCGGCCTGGCAGGCCTACTTTGCCGGCTTCGATGACGCTGGCGGCCGCACTGCTCCGCGGGAATCGGCCCCCCCACTGACGATTGGGGTCCAGAATCTCATTCACAGCTATCGAGAACTTGGACACTTCGTCGCCTCTCTCGATCCGCTGGGACATGATCGACCCAGCCATCCCCTGCTGGAGCTCTCGCGGTTTGGGATGTCGGATGCCGACTTGGACATGGAGGTCGGCAAGGCCGACTTTTACGGCGAAACCGACGGCACCCTTCGCGAACTGATCGCCAAGCTTCGCGCCTGTTACTGCGGCACCATTGGCGTGGAGTACATGAACATCGCCGACAAAGCGCAACGCGAATGGCTTGCGCGTCAGATGGAGCCGATTCTCAACAAGCCCGCGTTTTCTCCCGAGGAATCGCGGGCAATTTTGTATCAGCTCGTCGCGGCCGAGGAATTCGAGCGGTTTCTCGCCCATCGATTCCAGGGCAAGAAGACCTTTTCCCTCGAAGGCGGCGAATCAGTCATCCCGATGCTGAATTCGCTGGTCGATGACGGCGCGGCGATGGGCATCGAGGAAGTCTGCATGGGTATGGCCCATCGCGGCCGCCTCAATGTGCTGGCCCATGTGCTCAACAAGCCCTATGAAGTGATCTTCGGCGAGTTCAAAGAAACGAATCTGAAGGATGAGGGCGACGGCGACGTCAAATATCACCTGGGCTATGCCAACGATCGCCCGACGAAGCAAAACCGTAGCGTCCATATCAGCCTGAGTCCTAACCCGAGTCATCTCGAGCTGGTGAACCCGGTCGTCGAAGGCATCGTTCGAGCCAAGCAGAATTACCGCAATGACAAGGACCAGAACCGCATCGTTCCGGTCCTGATCCACGGCGATGCCGCCTTCACCGGCCAGGGCATCGTCTTTGAAACGCTGAATCTTTCCGAACTGCGCGGCTGGCGCACCGGCGGAACAGTTCACCTGATCATCAATAACCAGGTCGGCTTCACGACGCCGCCCGAGCAGGGGCGATTCACCCCCTACCCGACCGATGTGGCCAAGATGATTCAGGCGCCGATTTTCCATGTGAACGGCGACGATCCTGAAGCTTGCGTTCATGCCACTCGGATGGCCGTTGCCTTCCGCGAACAGTTCAAGAGCGACGTGCTCGTGGATTTGTGGTGCTATCGTCGTCATGGCCATAACGAGCAGGATGAGCCGGCGTTCACGCAGCCGTTGATGTATCAGCAGATCGCGAAGCATCCCACCACGCGCACGCTCTACAGCCAGCGCCTGATCGAGCGCGGCATCGTCACAGAAGAACAGCTCGAAGAAATGCGCCAATGTGCCCGCGAGCGGCTCGACCAGGCCTTCGCGTCGGCTGATGAAGTTCGGCCCCGTCCGCGCACGGCGGTCGTGAACCCGCTTTGGAAGGATTTCCTTCACGCCCCCACCGATTGGCAGACCAAGACGGCCATACCTCGCGCAACGCTCAATCAGATTGCTGAATCGGTCAACAAGTTTCCGCCCGATTTCACGCCTCATCCCAAGCTCAAGGCGCTCTATGCCAAACGTGCCGAGGCGGTGAAAACCGGCCGCGGCATCGACTGGGGCTGCGGCGAAATGCTGGCCCTGGGCACCCTTCTGTTGGAAGGCACGGCGATCCGCTTTACCGGCCAGGACGTTCAGCGCGGCACCTTCAGCCATCGCCACGCGGTACTCAATGATTTCCAGGACGGCAAGCAATATGTGCCGCTGGCCCACCTGAAAGAAGGCCAGCCGCAGATTGCGATTCTCAACACGATGCTTTCGGAATTGGCGGTGCTGGGTTTTGAATACGGCTTCAGCTCTGCCGATCCTCGTAATCTCGTGATCTGGGAAGCGCAGTTCGGCGATTTCGTCAATGGCGCGCAATCGATCATCGATCAATACATCGCCGCGGCCGAAAGCAAATGGCGACTGATGAATGGTTTGGTCATGCTGCTCCCGCATGGATACGAAGGGCAGGGCGCCGAGCATTCCTACGGCTACTTGAGCCGGTTCCTGGCGCTGTGTGCCGAGCAGAACATGCAGGTTTGCGTACCCTCGACGCCGGGGCAGTATTTCCATCTTCTGCGAAGGCAGATCCGTCGTGATTTCCGTAAGCCGCTGATTTTGATGATGCCCAAGAGCCTGTTGCGCTTTGAGCCGTCTTTCTCGCGCATCGAGGAGTTTTCCGACAACACCTTCCAGTGTGTCCTGGATGATCCCACCGCGCCGGAGCGCGATTCGGTTCGGCGGGTGCTGTTCGTTTCCGGCAAAGTCTATTACGCGCTCAACAAGGCGCGCGAAGCTAAGTCGATCAAGGGCACGGCGATCGTTCGCGTCGAGCAGCTTTATCCGTTCCCCAAGAAGGAAATTCAGGCCATTCTCGCGCGCTATCGCAAGGCGCAGGAAATCGGCTGGGTCCAGGAAGAGCCGCGCAATCGCGGGCCGTGGAGCTACATGTCCGATCGGCTGCGCGAGCTGCTACCCGAGACAGCGGTGCTCACTTATTATGGTCGCGACGAAAGTGCCAGCCCGGCGACGGGCCTGCACAAGCTGCACGAGGAAGAGGAAGAGGAAATGATCGGCTTGGCGCTGGAGATTCCCGCCGCGTCCCCGGCGGCCGCTGTTGCCGCCGAGGCGCAGCCCGCAACTGCCGCCAGCCCGCGGCCGGTTTCGGATTAAGTTGATTGTTGGGCAATTAGAAGCGATAGATCCGGTTCGATTAGCTTCAAGAAACGCGTCGCTCCGCTTCGTTTAGCCGCTACCGCTTGCGGTGCGCTTCGAGCGCCAGGAAGCGCCCGACAAGCCGGGCGGCTAAACCCAGTTGGTCAGAAGGTCTCTAAATCATGGCTGATCTCATCATTCCGTCCGGCGGCGAATCGGTCACTCAGGTCACGCTTCTGCGCTGGGCCAAAAAGGAAGGCGAATACGTCCGCCGCGATGAAGTCGTCGCCGAGTTGGAAACCGACAAGGCCAACGTTGATCTCCCCGCCACCGCCAGCGGCGTTCTGCACACGAAAAACAAGCCCGGCGACGTGATCAAAGTCGGCCAAGTCATCGGCCAGATCGACGAATCGGCTCCCGCGCCAACAGGCAAAGCGCCCGCAGCGGCCGCTGCACTCGCAGCCAAACCTGCGCAGACGCAAACAGCGCCGGCCGCGCAACCCGCTCCACAGCAGCCCAAAGCCGCGCCGGCCGAAGCCGATGATCTCAGCCCCGCCGTGCGGAAAATGGTCGTCGAGAGCGGCGTCAATCCCCGCTCCATTCCTGGCACCGGCCCCGGTGGCCGGCTGCTCAAGGAAGACGTGCAGCGCTATCTCGAAGAGCGCAGCGCCGAGGGCAACGGCAATGGCAGCGCTCCGGCCTCCGCGCCTCCCGCTCCGCCCATCCCGGCACGACCTGAACCCGCCGCCACGCGACCGCCCGGCCCCGATTTCAGCAAGCCCGCCGGCCAAGCTCCGCTCGCGTTCAATGCCGACGGCGTCGCCCGCGTTCCGATGAGCAAGATCCGTCGGCGGATCGCCTCGACGCTCGTCCAGGCGCAGCAGACCGCCGCGATTTTGACCACCTTCAACGAAGTGGACCTGTCGGCCATCTCGGAAATCCGCGGGAAATACAAGGAAAAGTTCGAGAAATCCTACGGAGTGGGCCTGGGCTTCATGAGCTTCTTCGCCCGCGCAACCGTGCTGGCGCTCCGCGAGTTCCCGCAAGTCAATGCCTTCATCGATGGCGAAGACATTCTCTACCACAACTACGTGAACCTCGGCGTCGCCGTCAGCACCGAGCGCGGGCTCACCGTGCCCGTGCTTCGCAATGTCGAGCACATGTCGTTCGCCAAGATCGAATCGGAAATCAAGCGGCTGGCCAACTCCAGCCGCGAAGGAAAGCTCGGCATCCCCGAACTCAGCGGCGGCACCTTCACCATCACCAACGGCGGAGTCTATGGCTCGCTGCTCTCCACGCCGATTCTTCTGCCGCCCCAGAGCGCCATCCTCGGCATGCACGCCATCCAGAAGCGCCCCATGGCCATCGGCGACAAAATCGAAATCCGGCCGATGATGTACGTCGCCCTCAGCTACGATCACCGCCTGGTCGATGGCCGCGATTCGGTCAGCTTCCTCGTCCGCATCAAAGAGTACCTCGAAGACCCCGCCCGCCTGATGCTTGAGATCTGACGCTTCGAGCATCGCTAAGGAGCCGCGCACGACGAAATCGGTGTGCTGGCGCGCCGGTGCGTCCGCGCACCCAGTGAGGGTCCCGTGCGATGCGTCGTTGCATCGCGTGTCCCCAAATGTCTCGGTGACATTTTGTTCCTGGGAACGGACGCTCCGTTGCCGACGTCGGACCTGCAGAACGTCTCCCCAAGTAAAAAAAAGCCCGGAGCTTGAATCTCCGGGCTTTATGATCGATGGCTTGGAACAGAGCGATTACTCTTCGAGCTTTCGCAGCGAAAGCCCAAAGGTCGTGAGCTGCTGCTTGATCTCATTCAGGCTGGTCTGGCCGAAGTTCTTGCAGCCCAGCAGCTCATCTTCGGTTCGAGAGGCCAGCTCGCCGAGCGTGTTGATGTTCAACCGCTGAAGGGCCTTTCGGCTGCGGACGGAAAGCTCCATGTCGCCCACCGTTTTTCCCAGCACCTCGGTGGCGACGTTCCCGGTTGTTGCCGCAGGCCGACGCGTCAGGGCCGCTCCGGGCTCTGCATTTTGCCCAAGCCGAAGCCCCTTGGATGCCAGCAACGCCTTGATCTCATTGAGGCTGGTTTCCCCGAAGTTCTTGTAGCCCAACAGCTCCGCTTCGGTGGTGCGAAGCAGGTCTCCCAGGCTGCGCATGTTCATCTTTTTGAGGCAATTTCGGCTGCGAACCGACAGCTCGAAATCGGATAGCGGGATATCAAGCACCGCATTGCGCCGATCGCCACGACGATCTGAATCCTCGTCGTAATACATCTGCCGGGCCGATTCTACATCCTTCATGTAGAGCCGACCGCGCTCGTGATTGGGATTGGTTCGCAGGACGCCATCGAGGCAGCGATAGGCTTCCTCATAGTGGTTGTTGTCTTCATAGAGAATCGCAAGATTCATCAGCGCATTGAGATGCACCGGCGGACTGGTGCAGACGCGCTCATAAAGCTCGATCGCCTTGGCGTCTTCGCCGCGACGGTCGTATAGAACCGCCAGGTTGAAGCAGGCTTTCTCGTGATCGGGATTCTCGTTGAGCGCCCGCTCATAGAATTCGATCGCTTTTTCGTGTATTCCCTGTGTTTCGGCCTCCAAGGCTCGACGAAAATATTCCTCGGCGGCTCGCTCATTAATCGACGCAGTCATTTCGCTCATAGGCAATTGATCCGGTATGCTTGCTCGCAGCGTCCCGGCGCGCAGCTTAACCAAAGCGCCGCCAGGCTCCGCGTTGACAAACAGTCATTCATATGTTTGATCGAGGAAACTGTCAACTATGCCTCGGCTTGCCGGGCGGCTGGGGGATCCATTAATGGCGCAGCTGGCCGATTCCTCGCCTTCCCAATCCAGCGATGTCTGGATCTTCGCCAACCCCATTTCAGGCAAGGGACAGGGGCGAGTCATCGCACAACGCCTGGAGCGAAGCCTGTCGGCAGATGGTTTTCGGCCCAGGCTATTCGTCGAGAAAACCAGCGCAATCAGCGACCGCATTCTTTCGGAGCCGGCGCGAGCCGTAATCGTCATCGGTGGCGATGGGACGTTGCGTGCGGTTGCCGATCGATTTATTTCTCATGACATCACTCCCCCGCCCATTCTCCCAATCGGTCTTGGCACCGCGAATTTAATGGTCCGACATTTAGGACTGAAGTGGGACCGGTCCAATTTAGGTTCAGAAGTAACCAGCGCTATAAGCAACCTGCGCGTGCGCGAGCTGGATGCCGGCTGCGCAAATGGTCGGCTTTTCCTTCTGATGGTCGGAGTCGGTTTCGACGCGCAAATCGTTCACGAGCTGGATCGGATGCGCAGCGGCCCTATTGGGTGGCTCAGTTATGTCCCCCCTGCCGCCCTGGCTCTGCATGAGTTTACCCCACAGCCGATGCAGGTGATCGTGGACGGAGAAGAAGTCTGGCCGATGGCGCCGGGCCTGGCGTTTGTCGGCAACGTGCGCGAATACGGCGTCGGCTTTCCTGTGCTTCCGTTTGCCACGCCGAATGACGGGCTTTTCGATATTTGTGTTTTGCCCTGCGAATCTCGAACGCAATTGATTCGGCTGTTTCTCCACGCCATTGCCGGTGAGCATCTGGTCGGGCACGGGAGCGTTTACCTGCGCGGGAAGCACGTGCAGATCAGCGGCAGCCGATCGATTCCCGTGCAGATCGATGGAGACCCCGGCGGCCATACGCCGGTCGATATCAACTTGCTTCCCTTTCGCGTGCCCTTTATCGTGCGATGAGCACCCATGAAGCAATTAGATCTCACAAAATCGCCGCTGTTTGTCATCGCCGGGCCTTGCGTAATTGAGTCGGCGGAGCTTTGCCTGACGATCGGTCGGCACATGAAGCAAATCTGCGAAAAGCTTGGTCTCACATATGTGTTCAAAGCCAGCTTCGACAAGGCCAACCGTTCCAGCAACAGCAGCTTTCGAGGCCCGGGGCTGCATGAGGGGTTGAAGATTCTAGATCAGGTCAAACGCGACATCGGTGTGCCGGTGCTCACCGACGTCCACGAATGCGAGCAGGTGCCGCTAGTGGCAGAAGTGGTCGACATTCTCCAGGTGCCGGCATTCCTGGCGCGACAGACCGATCTTCTAATTGCCTGCGGCAAAACTAGTCGGACCGTGAACATCAAAAAAGGTCAATTCATGTCGCCGCAGGAGATGGGCAATGCGGTGGAGAAAGTTCGCTCGACCGGCAACAGCCGAATCCTTCTCACCGAGCGCGGCACATTCTTCGGGTATAACCGACTGGTCAACGATTTCACGGGACTGGCCGTGATGAAGGGATTCGATTGCCCGGTCGTATTCGACATCACCCATTCAACGCAGCAGCCCGCCGGCATGGGCAATCAGTCTGGCGGAAATCCCCAGTATTCTCCGCTGCTTGCGCGCGCCGCCGTGGCGGCAGGTGTGGGCGGGCTTTTTCTCGAATGCCATCCCGATCCTAAAAATGCAAAGAGCGATGCTGCCACAGTTCTGAATCTGCGCGATGTCGAGCCGCTCCTCGCGCAATGCGCGCAGATTGCCAGCTTGCGCAAGCAGTGGCATTGAAATCATTGGAATCGCAACTTTGAAACGCGCCGGCAGAATAGACGGGCTACCCCTCAACCACACTCTTCTCGATCGGCTCGACCGTCAGCCCCTGCCCGCGAAAAAAATCAACAGCGCTTTTCACATCCGCTTCCGGCCCGCTGAGCAGCACAGCCATGATCCCAATTTCATGCTGTACGCTCGCCTGTCGGATATCGAACACGACTTCCGGAAACTTCCGGCTCATCTGCCAGATGATCGGCTTCTCGACCTGCGTGCGCGTCGGGAAGGTGAACCAGTATTTTCGGCTGTAATCGGGCATATGATTTTCACCGCGGAATCCCTGCGTCACATAAGCACGCGAATCGCTTGCGTCGGCTCCGGTTTTAGCCGCCCGGCTTGTCGGGCGCTTCTTTTCACTTGGCGCGCCCGACAAGCCGGGCGGCTAAACTTGCTCCCCGCGCGCCCTACCCACTGACTATCGCGCGGTTCATTATCGCGCGCCGCCGGCGATGGCCGGCACGATGCTGATCTCGTCGCCCTCTTTGACCGGTGTTTCGAGATTCTTGAGAAAGCGGATGTCTTCGTCGTTGAGATACACGTTGACGAATCGATTGAGCTGCGCCGGCGCTTTGAAGAGGCGCGTTTCGATGCCGGCCGCCCGGGTCTTGAGATCGCCGAGCACTTCGCCGACGCTCGATCCGTTGGCTTCGACGATGTCGGCGCCATTGGTGTAATTGCGAAGCGGAGAGGGAATGCGAACTTTCACAGCCATGGGTTTTCCTGTCGTGCCTATGCGTTAGCCGAGCCGGCAACAGCCGATCGGCGGCTCATATCATGGAAATCAATGATAGCCGGTCAAGCGGTCACCGCCACCTGCCTCGGCTCCCGCGCTGCGGGTCGAGCCGGAGCCGGCGACTGCTTTTGCTGATCCAGCAGCTTGTCGAATTCCGAAAGCTTCGGCTCAATCACCACCGGATAAGGCAGATCGCCGG
>JANWHF010000043.1 GCA_025450555.1 Tepidisphaeraceae bacterium
CCTTCGGGAGGCGGCCTTTCTTAATTGACCTAAATGCTTGCAACGACGGCAGGTAACTTCACGCTCGGATCGGGGCGATCATCATTGGCGCACCGCAGGTCCGATAACTTTTTTATCCGGTAAAGCCGTTTTTTTTGTGCCATGTGGTATAATGTGCCCAATTCCACTGCCGCAAGAGGAGTGGAAGACTTACTGCAAAGCTGGTGATTTCAAGTCCTTATGTCCCAACAACTTTAATTTATTTTTTCAGTCGCCAGCATGGAAGCGAAGCCTTTTCTTGGACGCTGGCGGGCGACTGGAGTCATTTGACTTGTGCCGCCGGATCATCGGCACCGGCCCAAGTTACCCCGGTCCCAGACCGATACCAACGGGGTGAGGCCGCGAGAGGATGCAAGCCTATAGGCTCCCGAGGGGAGTCAAAAGGCAATTTCCATCCTTAAGCGGTGGCTCGATAGGTCGTTCGTTTGCGCGGACGGCGATGCCGATCGTCTGCGCCGAGCGAAGGGGCCTTTTGCCCGCTTCGCAACAGGGTGGAAAAGGTTTTTATGGCTACTACGGCTGTCCAATCCGGATTGCAGTTGTACCTGCGTCAGATCAACGAAACGGCGCTTCTCAACGCCGAAGAGGAGAAGATGCTGGCCCGCAGGATCATTCACCAGAATGACCCCGAGGCCCGCGAGCGGATGGTTCGCGCCAATCTCCGGCTGGTGGTGAACATCGCCAAGCATTACATCAACCGCGGCCTGCAGCTTCCCGACCTGATCGAGGAAGGAAACATCGGGCTGCTCAAGGCCGTCGAAGGATTCGATCCCGAAAACGGCTGCCGATTCAGCACCTACGCCTCATGGTGGATCAAGCAGGCCATCAAGCGGGCGCTGATCAACAGCGTGCAGCCGATCCACATCCCGGCCTACATGGTCGAGATGATGGCCAAGCTGAAGCATGCGATGCGCGAGCTCGAGGACCGCCTGGGCCGACTGCCCAGCACCGAAGAGCTATCGGCACACATGAAGCTTTCGCCCAAGAAGCTCAAGATCATTCGCAAGGCCGTGAAGGCATATAACTCGCCCACGCAGTCCGGCAGCGATGACGGAGAGCTCACAATCAACGAGCTCGTTGCCGACACCAACAACCCCACGCCCGATGAAGCGGTGATGGACAGCGATGAAATCCGCCAGCTCGGCGAGCTGCTGGAGGACATCGACGAGCGTGCCGCCAAGATTCTCAAGCTTCGCTATGGGTTGGAAGGCGAAGACCCGATGACCCTCAAGGAGATCGGTCAGCGCATCGGCCTGACGCGGGAGCGCGTCCGGCAGATCGAGCACGAAGCGCTCAGCCGGCTCAAAGATGCCATGCTGGCGGGCGTGTAGTTACTTGCAGCCCAATATAAATTGAGTTGGAAATGCTCACGGCGATTGCGTCGTGGGCATTCCTCATTGGTAGATGATCAGCAATAGATCTCGTAGGCCAGCGGATAGGGGATCAGGTCCGGCCGAACGAGATGAAGCTTGCGGAGGCGAACCTCCTGGTGATGGTAGCAGAGCGAAGGACCGACATTGCTTTGCTGGCTGGCAGTTGAGCTGCCGGAAGAAGTGAAGTTTGCCAGAACAGCGACGGCTAATAGCGCGACCAAGCGTGCTAACGGACGCCTTGCGGATCGCATAACAGCTACTTTCTGACGAGGGCCCGACAGGGGGGAGGAGATGCCGTGTCGGACTGGGACAATGGAATCGGGTCGAATCGGGCGGCTCACGCTGCACGTCTCGATTCGGATGTCATGAGATTACCGCGTCAAGACATGGGAGCCAACGAAAAAATCCACGCGCGACACCATTTTCCGAGGGGCAGCGCGAAGCAGGGCAAGCCTTGAGCCTTCTGGCGAACGTCCGATCAATCGGGCTTGGACGCTACATGAACCTGCCGCCGGCTCCCGGTGCTGAAGACGGAGCAGCGTTGGACGGTTGCTGGGCCGGGGGCGGCCCTTTCATCTGCGCGCTGAGGATATTCGCCAGTACCGGCCCGGCAGCGGCAAAAGCCTCTTTCATCAGTCGCGTCAGGAACCCGTCTTTTGGCTCTTTTGCTCCATCGCCGTTGGTTTCCCGCTTTGGACGGCCATCGATGTGCAGGGCCCGTTCAATTGCCGCAAGTTTCTTCAGCGCCTGTTCTTCCTTGCTGGGAACCAAAGTGCTGGCGGCAGCAAAGCCAGCCACAGTAGCGGAGGCCATGGTTATCCAAGGATGCGCCTTCGCCCACTGCCGCGGATCGGCGCTTTTGCCCATGCCGGCCATGAACTCTGACCAGGCGCGCCCCATTGCGTCCTTAGCAGCCTCGGCTTGATCTTGTAGGTATTTCGAATCAGACATAATTAGCCGGTCCTAATTTATCGGACGTTCGGACGCCCGCTGCTCATTAGCGCGCTCTTGGACATCGTGGCCGTAGGTTCGCCGCTGCTCCTGCTGTCGGCTCTGATATTTGTTCACCAACTGTTGATGGAAGGACTTGGTGAGCCATTTGACTGCCATCACGGCGCCGATGCCGACCACAGCCAGAACCAATACGCCAATGATCAGATCTCCCAGCCACGCATGGCCACCAAGGGCAGCGCCAATTCCATGAGCCGCGCCAATCACCAGCAGTGCCGCGGCCACGGCAATTACAGCACCACCGGCCAACGCACCAATGATTCCCAGGCCGGCGTAAATGACTGCATTTCGCAGTGAAAGCTTGATACCATCCAGCTTTGCTGTAACGAAATAGAGCGCGTATTCCTTCAACTCCGCCAGGCGATTCACGGCAAATTTGAATTGCTCGGCAGGCTCGCCTTCGCGCGGTGTTTGTCCACTGCTTTCCGGCGGTGGCTCGTTTCGATACGACGACGATTGCGGAGGGGATTGAGTATTCACGTTTTGCATCCCCGATAGGATCAGATGTCAAATGTTTAAACAATGTGTCGCTGCCCATGACGGCACCACGCCCGCCCGCTCCCCGCGCAAATCGCCTGCGGAGAGCTGGCGGGCCGGGCCTGTATTTACGGGCAAATCAGCTTCGCTTCCAGATAATTCCAAGAAGCATGCCGACGCCGGCTGCGATCAGCAGCGACTGAATCGGCTTTTCCTGCACGTACGACTCGATGCTCTGTTCCCATTGCTGGGCCATTTCCCGGCCGTGGTCATAATATTCCTGCGCCTGTCCGGACAACTGCTCGTATTTTTCGCGTGCCTGATCCCGAACCTGACCACCCAGATCGCGCAGATTCTGGCCAACTTCGGCCGCTTTATCGGCCATGCCCGACGTGCCGCTTGCAGGATTGTCGCCCATGCGTGACATGCTGTTGCTCCTTTCAAATACCATCGGTGGCACCAACCACCCGTCAATCTTTGACTCAGTTATAATGCGGAATCGATTGCCCGACAGCGCCAAAAAAACCAGTAGTTTTTGCCCAACTCGCAGTTTTTACGCGGCATTAGAACGCAAGCGGTCATCGATGGGTAATATTTACAACGGTATCGCGAACGAACTTAGGGCGACCATCAGGGTTCGAAGGATCGCGGCGGTGGCGGTTGCCAGGTGTTGTGCGATGGGCTTTACGTTGGATTTTTAACCGACGACACACTAAATTTTGACGACATAGCGATCCCGTCTGTAAATTCAAAATCTTCAAAGGAGTGCACCTGTGAGCTTTCGCGACGACATCAATCAAAAACCGGGCGTATTCATCGGCGTCAGCGCGGCCCTCGTCGTGCTTGCGATCATCTGGCTGGTTTACAGCCTCCGCGGAAGTAAGCCAGCGGCGGCAGTCATTACGACCAAGGCATTTTTCTCCGACGACGACGGCAAGAGCTTTTACGTCGATGACATCAGCAACATCCCGCCCTATGAACACAATGGCAAGAAAGCCTATCGAGCCAGGGTTTACGAAGTGAAAGGATCCGGCCAGCGCTTCGTCGGCTATCTTGAAAGCTACGACGATAAAGCCAGGAAGCAGATCGAAGAAGCGATCAAGAAAGGTATGGATCCTGGGCAGGCAATGCAGGGGGTGGATATACAGGTCAAGAAGCCTGGGCCGGGTAAATGGGTGAAAGTCGGCTCAATGGTGTCGCCGGAGATGGTTCATGCCGTCACGGTTACTTCACCGGATGGCAAGAAGGGCGAAGAGCTGCAGCGCGTTTTGCCGACTCAAGCGGAGTCGAAGGGATAAGCAAACAAGCATTTTTCGTATTTGCAACGGGCCTGACCTTGGGGTTGGGCCCGTTGCGTTTGAACGCAGTAGAGACGATGTGCGAGAAAGTCATGCATGCGCTTCAATGATTCGCCGAATGACCGAACTTGTGCTTCGGCCATCGATCAGTGGCGCCAATGCGATGCGCCCGCCGTACCCCTCGACCGTGTCCCAGCCGACCACCTGTTCTTTCTTGTAATCAGCGCCTTTCACCAGCACATCGGGACGAATCGCCTGGATCAGGCGCAGCGGCGTGTCGTCGTCAAATGGCACCAGGTAATCAATGCTTTCCAATTCTTCCAGAACACCTAGCCGATCTTCCTCATTGATGATCGGGCGCTTGGGCCCTTTGAGTTTGCAGATGCTGGAATCGGTGTTGACGCCGACTACCAGAATGTCGCCTTGCCTCTTGGCGAATTGGAAATACTTCACGTGGCCCAGGTGAATGAGGTCGAAGCAGCCGTTGGTGAAAACGATCTTTCGACCGGCGGCGCGATGGTGCTGAAGTTCGGGAAGCAGCCGTTCGAGCGTGCGCTGTTTTCCTTCATGCTCGTGTGCTTCGCTGAGCAGCTCGTCAATAATTTCGCGCGGCAGGATGGGCACAGAACCGAACCGCTCGACTTCCAGGCCGCCGGCCACGTTGGCCAAAGCAACAGAATCTTCCCAATTCGCACCGCCAGCACGAGCGACGGCAATCATCGCCAGCACCATGTCGCCAGCGCCAGTCACGTCGTAAACTTGCCGGGCGCGAGTCTGAAGCCAGCGACGTTCGCCGGATCGCGTCGCCAGATAGGCGCCTTTTTTGTCGAGCGTGATCACCACCGCCTCAAGATCCAGCTTCTCAAGAAGCGAAGAACAAGCGGCGGCATATTGCGCTTCGTTGGTGACCGGCAATCCGGTGGCTTTTTCCGTTTCAATGCGATTTAGTTTCAGTGCCGTCGCATGGGCATATTTAGAGTAGTCGGGGATATTGGCCGGATCGATGAGGACCGGGATGCCGCGCTCGCGTGCCATGGCGATGAGTTTTTGACAAGTATCGCCGCCAAGGACTCCTTTGTTGTAATCCTCGATGCACAGGACCGCCGCCCCATCCAGAGCCCGTGCTGCCTCCGTGAGGACTTGGCCGGCCAGGGAAGTTCCTATATTGGACTGCTCTTCAATGTCTATGCGCATCATCTGCTGCGGATGGCGATGCTGAGCCAGTCCGACCAGTCGCATCTTGCAGGTCGTCGGACGCTCGGAAACCTGCGCCAACCACTCGGTAGCGGCTCCGCATGAATGGAGTTGTCCGCGCAATTGCCGGCCATTTTCGTCGTCGCCAATCACCCCGACCACGCGCACTTCAGCGCCTAATGCCGCAAGATCGGCAGCCACGCCGCCCGCGCCGCCTAACCTCAGCTCTTCTCGCTGATAATGCAGCACAGGAACGGGCGCCTCAGGCGAAAGGCGCTCAGCGTTTCCGTACAAGTACCGGTCCAGCATCAGGTCGCCAACGAGTACAACCCGGCTCGGGGTCAGGTTCTCGATAAACTCAATCAGACGGGTGGACATAAGCCTTTATTGTAATCGATCTGCACCATTTTTGGTTGTAGCGGCTTAGGACGGGCGTAGAATAGTGCAAAGCACGAAAGCCCGGCGTGACGATTCCGTCACTACGTGGGAGGCAGTCATGAATCGATTGGACCAACACGTCCGATGGGTGCAATCCAAAATGGCGTTCAACACGCTTCTGTGGGCGTGGGCATGGTCCGGCATCATCCTGGGCGCGGCGATTGCGATTATCGTCCTGCTCAATCGGATCGTTCAGGTTCGTTTGCCTCATCAGGCGATCTGGTTCTGGAGCGCGCTGGGGGCTGCCGTCGCGGGTGGAGCAATTTACGCGATCATCCGCCGGCCAACGCTGCGCCAGGCGGCAGTCGAAATCGATTCTCGTCTGGCCCTTAAAGAGAAATTCAGCACGGCCCTCTACGTTCGCGGAAGCAAGGATCCCTTCGCCGCCGCGGCGGTTCGCGATGCCGAGAAGACCGCGGATCAAGTCAGCCTGCACAAGCGATTTCCCGTTCAATATCCTCGCGCTGGTTTGGGCACGCTTGGGATGGTGGTCGCCGTGCTGCTGATCATGTGGCTCTTCCCGACTTTCGATCTATTTGGCGTGAAGGCATCGCAGCAGGCCAAGCTCGAGCAACGTCACGCCCAACAGGCGCAGGCGGAAATACAGGTACGCAAGGCAATGGTCGCCATCGAGGCGGCTCCCCAATCGGTGCAGGCCGACGAGCAAATCAAACTGGCTTCAAAGGAACTTCCCGATTTGCTTCACCATGCCGGTTCCGATCCGGTTCGCGCCGCCAAGCGCGCCGAGGAAACGCTCAAGCAGATCGATGCGATCAAGCAGAAGATTCAGGATGAGAAAAAGTTCGCCGAGGCTCAGAAGGAATTCGAAAGCCTCAAGAACATCTCGCCGCCATCTCCAAATGAAACCGGGCCGGTTGCCGATGCGCAGCGCGCTTTGTCGGAAGGAAAGCTGGACGATGCCGTCAAAGATCTGAAAAAGGCCGTAGACAATTTCGATAAGATGGACAAGTCGCAGCAGGACAAGGCTGCCCAGCAGATGCAGAACATGGCGCAGCAACTGGCCAAGCAGGCCAACAATCCCCAGACGCAGCAGCAGATTCAAAAGCAACTTCGGCAGGCCGGCGTCAGTCAGCAGCAGGCGCAGCAGATGCAGCAATTGATGCAGCAGGCGGCCAATGGAAATCAGCAGGCCGCCCAGCAACTGCAGCAGGCGGCCAACCAGGCAATCCAGCAGGCGAATCAGCAGGCCGGCCTTTCGCAAAAACAACAACAGCAGATTGCCCAGCAAATCCAGCAAGCCGTTCAAAAGGGACAACAGCAGGCCAATGGCCAAGCCAATGCCCAGGCCATGCAGCAGGCGGCCCAGTCGCTGGCGCAGGCCATGAAGCAAGGCTCGCAAGCCAGTAAGCAGCAGGCCAGCGGCGGCAAACAGCAGGGGCAGGGGGCAGGCGGCTCACAGATGGCGCAGGCTGCCCAGGCGATGCAACAGCAATTGCAGCAGTTGCAGGCGCAGGCAAGCGGCGCGGCCGGTGTCGCGGCGGGACAGGGACAGGCCGGCAAGTTCGGAAACAACGGCGGCGGACAGGCGCAGGCGGGCAACAACGGCCAGTTTGGAAACAACCAGGCCGGCCAGTTGGGCCAACCTCAACCCGGTCAACAAGGTGGCATGGGAGGCCCCGGCGTGGTCGCCATGGGACGCCGTCCCGACCCGACCGAGGCTCCCTTTGGCGTTAAACAGGAACTTTCAGACTCGCAGACCAACGACAACGGCAAGATCCTCGCCAGCAGCTTCGTCAAAGCTCCGGCTCAGAAGGGCACCTCAAAGATGTCGCTGAGTAAAGTGGCCGAGGCCGAAATGAAAGAAGCCACCGACGAAGTCGATCAGGAGCGCATCCCGCGCGGCGCCTGGAAGGCCGTCAAAGGATATTTCGATACGCTCAAGTCGGATCAGAATCAGAGCGGCAAGTAACGACCGGCGCGGACATTCGCCAGCAGATTCGATGGCCGTTACAATTCGCAAACCTGGCGGCGGTCGATCCATCTTTGGAATGATGTGTCCACCGCCGGTCAATGGCTTCATGGGGGTCTGGCCCGTGCTGCAGCGGATCCTGTTGGTCATTCTGGCGTGTGCCGTCGTCACGGGCTGCGGCGATCCGCGCAAGCCCGACGCGATCTGGTGCGAAGCCGGCATGGGGCCGTGCGAAGTCGTCTACCCGCGCGCCATTTCCTACGACACCTTCGACGATTCGTTTTTCATCATCGACCGCCAGGCGCGCGTTCAGCATCTGGACCATGCGGGAAAATATATCGGCGAATGGCGGATGCCGATGTGGCAAATGGGCAAGCCGGTCGGCGTGGCGATTGGGCCGGACAAAAACGTCTATATTCCCGACACCCATTATCATCGCGTGATGGTCTATTCGCCCGATGGAAAGCTGATCCGCCAGTGGGGCAGCGAAGGGCGAGAGCCGGGGCAATTCATCTATCCAACCGATGTAGCCTGGGATTCGAAAGGGCACGCCTTCGTCAGCGAGTATGGCGATAACGACCGCGTACAGGTTTTCGACACGTCAGTCGATCCACCAAAATATCTGTACCGCTTCGGAAGGTTTGGGCAGGGGCCCGGCGAGTTCTCCCGGCCGCAAACGATGGTGGTCGATCACGACATCATTTACATCACCGATTCCTGCAATCATCGCCTCGACGTTTTTAAAGCCGATGGAACCTTCGTTCGCAGCATGGGATCGGTGGGCCAGGGACTGGGACAATATCGCTTCCCTTATGGGCTGGCTGAAGACGCGGAAGGGCATCTGATCGTCTGCGAATTCGGCAACAATCGCGTACAACTGGTTGACAAGGAAACGGGACAGGGCCTCAAAATCTGGGGCGGCGGCGGGCGCGAGCCGGGAAAGCTTGCCTACCCGTGGGGCGTGGCGGTGGATAAAAGCGACCGCGTGGTCGCGGTGGATGCAGGGAACAATCGATTGCAGGTGTTCGAGTTTTAGACGGCTTTGACATGACCCCATCGGCGATGCCGACCATCCTCGCATTCACCTGGCCCTTCCGGCTGGAATACCTGACCGCCTGGCAGGCATTCCTGCTTTTCCTTGCGCTAAGCGGCATCGTCTTGATCCTCGGGGTGCGTTCGCTCAACGGCCTTGGCCCCGTGCGCAAATGGGTGGCGATTGGCGTTCGCCTGCTGAACATTTTGCTGATCGTGCTGTTGATTGCGGGCCTGCGCTGGCAGCGCAAGCACAGCGATCTGGAAGTGATGGTCCTGCGCGACATCAGCGGCTCAACTCAACTCGTGCATGATTTCCCGGGTCAGTCGCTCCAGGCGTCGCTCGATGAATATTTCCGCGGGGCGGTGCACGATCCACGCAAGAAGCCGGACGACCGCATTGGCCTGATCAGCTTCAACGAGCGGGCGCGCGTCGATGCAATGCCCAGCAAAGACCTTCGCCTCGATACGCGCGGCGTTCCTGATCCGGGAACCGGAACTGACGTCGAATCAGCCATCCAGCTTGGCCTTGCGACGCTGTCTCCCGATACGATGCACCGGATGGTGCTGGTCTGGGACGGCAACGCAACGACCGGCAACGTCGATGAAGCGGTCAGCGCCGCCGTGGCGCAGCACGTTCCGATCGACGTGCTGCCGCTGCAGTATGACGTGCAGAATGAGGTGATGGTCGAGCGATTCATCGCGCCGACGTGGAAGCGCGAAAATGAACCGTTCACGCTCGATGTCATTTTACGCTCAACCAATACCGTCCCCGTGACCGGAAAGCTGAGCGTCATTCATCGGACCGAGGATGGCGACGAATATCTCGATATGGATCCCTCGACAGCCCAGGTCGATCCATCTCGAAAAGTCACACTAAAGCCGGGCCTGAACGTCGAACACGTTCACGTGTCGGCGCTTCGCCATTCGGGCGTCCATCAATTCCACGCGAACTTCACGCCCGATAATAACGCAACCGGCGTCACATCCAGCATCGCTGGACTTCCAGCTCCCAAGGCCGACACGCTCGAAAGCAACAACGCGGCCGATTCGTTTACCTTCGTCAAAGGTAAGGGGCAGATTCTTTACGTCGATAACGTCCGCGATGCCTCGGGAGCACGCGGGCCGGGCGAGCTTCTTGCCAACGCGCTGGCCAGCGAGCAAATCGAGCTTCGGCGAATCAATGTCGATCAATTCCCGCAGAACCTCGTCGCACTGCAAAGCTACGACGCAATCATCCTGGGCAACGTTCCGCATGGCGAAGGCGGTCTTTCCACTGAGCAGGACAAGATGATCGCGACCTATGTCCATGACATGGGCGGCGGCCTGGTCATGATCGGCGGGGACGACACCTTCGGCGCCGGCGGCTGGCAGGGATCGGAAATCGAAAAAATCCTGCCGGTCGATATGGACATCCCGGCCCAGCGCCAGGTGGGCAAAGGCGCCTTGGTTTTGATCATGCACTCCTGCGAGATGCCTGATGGAAATTTCTGGGGGCTTCAATGCGCGATCCAGGCGATCAAGGCGCTGTCCGATCGCGATGAGATCGGGATCATCAGCTACTCGTGGAACGGCCAGGGCAACGGAATTGGCGGGGCCAGTTGGGATTTCCCGCTTCAGGAAAAGGAGGATGGTTCGAAAGTTCTCGCGGCGGCGAAGAACATGCAGCTTGGCGACATGCCAAGCTTCGATGACGCGATGAATCTGGCGCTGAATGGGGTCAACAATGGGCCGGGCTTGATTCGCAGCAATGCCCGACAAAAGCATGTCATCATCATCAGCGACGGAGACCCGGGCGCTCCTGTTCCGCAGTTGATGCAGGCCTATCGCAATGCGAAAGTCAGCGTTTCGACCATCACCGTTTATCCGCACATGACCGGCGCGAACGGCCTGCCGCCAACGATGGAAGAAATTGCCCAGCAGCTCAGCGGCCGGGCTTATGGGCCGATCAACAGCAAGCCCAATCAGCTTCCGCAGATCTTCATCAAAGAGGCTACTGTCGTTCGGCGCAGCCTGATTCACGAAGATGAGAAGGGCATTCAGGTGCGCTTGGCAGATGCGTCCGATGAAATGGTGCGCGGGCTTGGGCAGCCGGCGCCGGTATTTGGCATGGTGCTGACCAGCAAGAAGCCGGACCCAAAAGTCAGCATGCCGCTGTCGGCGGGGCCGATGCAGGATCCGATTCTGGCGCACTGGCAGGCGGGGTTGGGCAAGTCGGCCGTCTTCACCAGCGATGCGACCGGAAAATGGGCGCCGCAATGGGTGCAGTCGCCGGCCTTCAGCAAGTTTTGGGCGCAGGTTGTTCGTTCGGTTTCGCGCCCGCCAATGAGCAGCGATTTCGACGTCGAGACGAATCTGGAAGGTAACAAGGGGCATGTCGTCGTCGATGCAGTGAATAAGGACGACAGCTTTTTGAACTTCCTGAACATCTCCGGCGTCGTTGCCGGGCCCGATGGAAAGAGCATTCCAGTTCATCTGGTTCAGACGGCGCCGGGCCGTTACGAGGGAGATTTCGACGCGCACGCTCCGGGCAATTACGTCGTCGCCATGCATTACCAGGGGCAGAAGGAATCAGGCGAGCTGCTGGGCGGGGCGGCGATGAACAGCGATCCCGAATTGCGCGAGCTCAAGAGCAACGAGGCCAAGCTTGAGGAAATCGCGTCGCGCACAGGCGGCCGGGTTTTGACGCCTTGGAACTCAGCCGATGCCGATCTTTTCGATCGCGAGAATGTGGTCGTGACAGCTTCGCCGCTGCCGGTGTGGGATCGGCTCATTCCGCTGCTGCTATTTACGATTCTGCTGGATGTGGCGATTCGGCGCATCGCATGGGATTGGGAATCGACCAAGCGCATGGCCGCCACGGCTGGCGCATATGTCCGATCCTTCACGACGGTGCGAAAAGTCGAGTCGCGTCAGACCCTCGATGCGCTTAAGCGCGTGCGAGAGGAAGTGGCCGAGACGAAGTTCAAGCCCGGCGAGAAGGCGTCGCCCGCGCCAACACACGCGGCAGCGCCGCGCCCCGATCCCAAGGCCAAGTTCCAAGCCAAGGGCGTTGCCGGCGATATCACGCAGGTGGTTGGCGGAGCAGTCGATAAGCCGGTGCCGTCCGAACCCAAGAAGCCGCAGCCCAAAGGACAGCCGCCCCAGGAACCGGGCGGACATACCAGCAGCTTGCTGGAAGCCAAGCGCCGCGCGCAGCAGCAGATCAAGAAGAAGGAAGAGGAATGAGCCGGCGGCGCGATGAAGCGCCGGGCCGGCTGATTTGTTGAAGATGCCCAGACATGAGATTCCGCCCAACATTGGCAAGGTTCGCGTGGCCATCACGCTGGGCAACAAGTATGTCGTCTGGAATGGGAAGCAGGGAAAACACGAATTCAAAATCGCGTTCAAGAATCGCAAAGAAGCCACCGCTGCCGCCGTGAAGATTAACCAGATGAAAAATGGTGGTGTTCTGGAAGTCGATTGACGCGAAACAGAATTAAGGGCGAACGCGCAATAGAGCGCTTTAGATTTGATCTCCGAAAGGACTGTCCATGCCAGCTCCAACGAATGCACCTGCCGTTGATCCGCAGATCCATCAGCTTTGCGAAGAGTTCCGGCGCGATTATCGCGCGGTGCAGGCGGAAATCGGCAAGGCGATCGTCGGCCATGAAGAGATCGTCGCCGGCGTGCTGACCTGCCTGTTCGTCGGCGGTCATGCGCTGCTGGAAGGCGTGCCGGGCCTGGGAAAGACGGCGCTGATTCGCGCGCTGGCACAGGCGCTGAATTTGAAGTTCAGCCGCATTCAGTTCACGCCCGATCTGATGCCCGCTGACGTGATCGGCACCAACGTGATCATGGAAAACGAGCAGGGGCATCGCGCCTTCAATTTCATGGCCGGCCCGATCTTCTCGCAGATCGTGCTTGCTGACGAAATCAATCGCGCGACGCCCAAGACGCAGTCGGCCCTCCTCGAAGCCATGCAGGAAAAGCAGGTGACGGCCGGCGGATCGGTCCGCAAACTCGAAGAACCTTTCTTCGTGATGGCGACGCAGAATCCGCTCGAGCAGGAAGGCACCTATCCACTGCCCGAAGCGCAGCTCGACCGGTTCTTCTTCAAGCTGCAGGTACAATACAGCGGCCGCGAAGAGCTGCGGACAATTCTCGATCGCACGACGACCGGCCATGTGCCGCAGGTTCAGCCGGTGATCGATGGGCCACGGATCATGCGCCATCAGGATCTGGTTCGTCGCGTCGTGATCGCGCCACATGTTCAGGATTACGCAATTCGCCTGACCCTTGCGACCCACCCACGTGGCCAATTCGCCACGCCGATGGTCAACCAGTTCCTCCGCGTGGGAGCAAGCCCCCGGGCGGCACAGGCGATTACCCTGGCCGCCAAGGTTCGTGCGCTGCTCGATGGGCGATTTCACGTCAGCTTTAAAGATGTGAAGGACGTGGTCGTTCCCGCGATGCGGCACCGCGTGATCCTCAATTTTGAGGGCGAAGCCGAGGGGATCACGACCGATATGGTGCTGGAAAAGATGATTGCCGACACTCCGAACACAATAGAGTCGGAGCTTGCCGCCGGCAAAATGTAGCGGACCCAAATCGCGATTTGCCAAATTAAAAAAGACCGCTTGACGTGTCTTTCGTCAAGCGGTTTGCCTGCATTGAATCTGGTCCGAAAAGCGTTGATTCTTGCGGCCAAATGTGGGAGAATTGCCGCGCCAGCTTGAATGTTGGCTGCCTCACAATCCGCAAGCGAATTGTGATGTGGGAGCGGCGGGCTTTGGGGCAGTTTGATCCAATCTGAGGGCTGTATTCTCAGGTTATTTCAGTTTTGAGAGCCGGTTTCGGGGACGTTGCGCAGTCGCCCGGCAGGATTTTTGAAGGGCTCGGCGGGTAACGTCGGGGCACCTCATGGGGACTCGTTCGGTTTTTGCCGCATTTCTCTGCACCGGTAAGCGCGCTCACTCGCGCAGGTTGCCTGCGCACAGCGCGAAGGCATGAGAAGTTTTGCATCGCCAGGCGGAGCCTCAATTATGTCAAAGTGGGATTCTCGGAGTCGCAATTCCCGCGCGCTCAAGCGGGCTGCTGGAACGATTGTCGAACAACTTGAAAAACGCCTGATGCTGTCGGGCAGCACCGACCAGACGCTCACGTCAGGTCTGGTGACATCGACTGGCAGTTCTACCGATACCGGCCTCGTTGCGCCGGCGACCCAGCCTTCCACGCGCACTGGAATTCGGGCCGATTCAAGTTCGCTCCAGTCGGCGAGCATTTCATCCGCCGCGCAGCAGATCCTGCTGCAGGGGCTCAATGAGCTCAATACGCTGGGGCCTACACTGGTGGGTGGCGCGGCCTGGTCGGCGATCCTTCCGCTGGCTGGCCAGTCCATTAGCTCACAGGTGGATGTCGCCGGTCTGGTTTCGACTCTGTTGCAGCCGACGATCAATGCGCTGGGCGGCACACAATCGCTGACGACCGACAATCTCGTCAGCCTGCTCCAGCAGGCGGCCATCAATGCAGGCACCGGCGTCTCGTCGTCCGTTGGCACCGTGACCGGCGGCTTCGATTCCACCAACAACCAGCTTCTGTTCAGCGCGCCGGTGACCGCGACGCACACGTCCACAATCAGGCTCGATGCCGGGCAGGTCGCCTCGGCGATGGGCATCACCTTCGGCGCGGATGCCACGGTGACGCTCAACATTTCGATCACGTTGAACCTGACCTTCGGAGCGAACCTCAACAGCGCGGTTCCCAGCAATCAGCAGTTCTTCGTCCGTTTGAATAACCTGACCGGCAGCGCGTCGATCAGCGCTTCGAATCTCTCGAGCAGCATCAATGTCGGATTCCTCAAGGCGTCCATTGTCAATGGATCTGCCAATTTGAATGGCCAGATCCAGGTGAGCCTGAACGGCGCCGATTCATCGGGCGACGTCACGTATGCGCAGCTTGTCGGGACGCCAGCGACTCAGCTATTTGCGGTGCAAACGCAAGGTAGCGCAACAGCCAATCTTCCGGTGACCGCAAGCCTGGCGGGACTCTCCATCTCCGGCGCGCCGACCCTCACGCTGCAAAGCAGCGATCCGTTCAGTGGAAGGTCACTTGCTGTTTCCACCAATACGGATTTCGCTGCGCTCAACCCGTTCGAAAATGCTTCACCTGCCTCCGTCTTCTCGATGCTGCAAACGCTGGTGTCCGATTTGAACCAGATCGGCAAGGGCGCCGATCAAGGCTCGGCTTCCGCGCTGCTGAGCACGAAGATCCCGTTCTCGGGCGGCAAGACCATTCGCGATCTGCTGACGCTCGGGCAGGCATTCCAGGACAAAGTCATCGCGCCGCTCAGCACCGCGACCAATACGCCGAACTTCACCGATGCGCAGAGCCTGCTGAACGCGCTGACCCAGGCGCTGGGGAGCGGAACCTCCGCCACCTATGACCCGACCATGCATCGCCTGACGTTCCAGGTCAATGTCTCCGACAGCTTTTCGTCGTTGACGGTGCCGATGACTTTTGATCTGAACATGGGAGCCCTTGGAGGAATCAGTTCCAGCAGTACCGTCAAGATTACGCCGGGCGCTTCGCTGAACATGTCAGTCGCGATCGACCTGACGCCCAGCGTCGATGTTCTCACCGCCAGTTCCGATGCGCCAGCGAATGGACAACTGCCGGGCGATGCGCATTTCACCGTCGATCTGGGCGCGGCGACTGGTTTGAATGGCGCAGACGTTCCGATCGCGGTGACGGTGCCGGCCGATGTGACGAACCAATCGATCGACGATCTGGTTTCCGATATTAACACGGCGCTCGCGACGGCCGGTCTTGGCGGGCTGGTGACCGCTGGCCGAAATGGCAATCGAATCACGCTCGGAACGACCTACAGCAGCGTCGGCGCAAGCCTTGCGCTGAAGGTGACGGCAGGGGACCCGGCCGCGGCTGCACTCGGCTTTGTGAATGGTTCCAAGGCAACCAGTAGTGAAGCAAACAGCGATCGCCTGTCCATCCAGAACGCCTCGGCCAAAGGAACGATTGCTCTCACGACGCCTTCCAACATCAATGCGTCGGCCCACTACGGGTTCCTCGGCGTTGCCGTCAACAATGGCACCGCCAGCGCGAACGCCGAGGCGGATCTGTCGCTTACTGCCGGCGCGCTGAGGCTTACGCAGATTGCCGCCGCACTGATCAATCCGGCGACACTTGTTTCCTCGCTGAACGTGAGCGGCTCAGCCAGCGCGACGCTGCCGATTACTGTGACGCCTTCGATTGCTAACGCTTCAATTAGCGGAACGCCGACGCTGGGCATCTCACTGGCAAATATCGCGAACCCTGCCGGGGCGATCGTCACCGCGCCGCAGCTTGGCAATCTCTCGTCGCTGGCCAACATGTCGTTTGCCAATGCGATGAGCGCGTTGAATCAGCTCATCAGCTATCTCCAGTCGCTCGCGCCGCTGCCGGAATTTGGCGGGAAGCTCCCGCTGATCAACAAGAGCGTCGATGATTTGCTCGGCTACAGCCAAAAGTTGATTAATGTTCTCAACCAGATCGCAAGCTCGCCTGATAACACATTGCAGGCCCTCTCGTCCGATCTAAACAGCCGCCTCCAGGCGAGCGGCGTGCACACCGCGGCGGTCGCGCTGTCGATCGACAACGACGCCATCAAGGCGGCCATCCATTACCAGCCGCTGGATTTTAGTGCCACTGAGCCTTTTTCACTTTCGCTTCAGGACCTTGCGAACCTTCTGTCCGACAGCAACCCAGCCAAGGCGGCACTCAATGGTCTGGGCGACATTGCGCAAGTCGGGGCAACCGGTACAGTGTCGGCGAGAGCTTCAGCCGACCTGGAACTGGACCTTGGCATCCGTCTCACGACCGATCCCAATGATGTGACTCACGGCCCGTTCACGCCTTTCATCTACGATTCGTCGCGTGTTTCGCTCACCGCGCAACTTGATGCGACGAACCTTAATGCCAGCGTCAATCTTGGCCCCGTCGGGCTGTTCATCGTGAACGGATCGGCACACCTGACCAAACAAACCGATCCGGCGCTGGTCGAAGCGCCCGCCGAAATCGGATTGACCCTCCCGCCGATCACCGGCCATCGCTACTACTTCGATCAAGTGGCGGACGTGGCGCAGCCGGTGTTGCAGGGACAGATGTCGCTCGATCTTCCGCTGTCGACGCCAACGGTTGCCAACTCGATTGGTGATCTAACCGCCTTCGCTGATCTGAGCAACATCGCCGGCACCATCCATGTCACCGCGCCGGACCTTGCCGACGCGATGAAGAACTTCGATTTGCTGAGCAATCTGGGTGTGATTGTCGATGGCCTGGATTCGCTGCTGGGCGTGGTATCCGATGGGCTTAATGATCTGGCTTTCGTCAAGAGCCTGCCGCTGGTGGGGGACCACCTTCAGGATGCTTTCACATTCATCAGCGATCTGCGATCGACGCTGCGCAACACGCTTGAGCCGCTGGTGCAGAACCCCGGTGGTGATGCCATCACTGAAGCTCGGACGCTGATCGCGCAGGCCTTGGGCAATGCGCTATCCGACACCAATGGCGACGGCCAGCACACCTACCAGGATGTGCCGTTCACGACTACCGATACCGATGGTGATGGCATCGTGGACAAGGTGGAATTCGAATTGCCGATCGATGAGATGGTCCAGACAGCGGTGCCATTCGACCTGGGCCTGCCGGCGTTGAACTTGAGCGCCTCGGGAAGTGTGATTGTCACGGCCGATTTCCATCTCGATCTGCGTTTTGGCGTCAGCGTTGCCGACGGCTTCTTCATCGATACCGCCTATCCGCAGGGCGTTCACGCAGTGAGTGCCAACGTTTCGGTGAGCCTGCCGGCCACGCTCTCGGGCGAACTCGGCTTCCTCCACGTGAACATCTCAGATCTGGGAGTTGCCGACGGCAATCCTTCCGACTCAACGAATTTCTCAGCCGGGCTTCTGCTCGATCTGAAAACCCCTTCGTCGCTGAGCGGATCGGACATTCCATTCACGGATCTGGTGAGCGGGGTTTACGATCCATCCGATCTGGCCTCGGCGACGCTCTCGGGCAGCGCAGCGGTGAATCTGCGACTGGCGGTCGATTTTGGCGACGAGGGAACCTTCCCTCACATTCAGGCCGACCTGCATATCGACTGGGGATTTAATGGCGACCCAGAAAGCGCAGCCAATACGCCCACCGTCAGCTTCGACAACATTCGCCTGGAGCTGGGCACGTTCGTCAGCAAGCTGCTTGGTCCGGTGATGTCGAAGATTCAGGATGTGCTGAATCCGATCATGCCGGTGCTGAATTTCCTTAACAGCAAAGTACCTGTCGTTTCCGACATTGCCGGGCAAGACATCACCTGGGCCGAAGTGCTCATCGGCGACGGCTCGCTGCTTCAGGACCTCACCGGCAACGGCAACATCGATCCAAACAGCGTCAGCGACACAGGTACCTCGGCCAATTTCAGCTTCATCAAAGATCTGATCACCGTCGATCAACTGGCCAACGAAGTTCCCACGCAAGGCTCTGGCGCCTACATCAACCTCGGAAGCTTCAGTCTGGCGGGCGATGACCTTCGCAATCCCAATTCGGACGTCTCAAAGCTGGCCAATTTTGCTCAGACGCAAATTGGCGACGTCGGCAGCGAGCTTGCGAACCTGGCCAATGATGGTAACTCCGACGACGCCAGCGATGCGAGTTTCCTGAACAACGTCGGCAACCTGGACGGCACCAACACCGGATTCGATTTTCCGCTGTTCGATGATCCAACGCAGGCGTTTCGATTGCTTCTGGGGCAGGACGTTTCGCTGGTCACCTTCACGCCGCCCCAGCTCAACTTCAACAAGAATTTCAGCTTTGATTTCTCACCTTTCTGGCCACTCACGTTGACTTTTGGCGGCGATCTTGCCGGCACGTCCAATATCGAATTTGGCTACGACACGCACGGACTTAGGCAGTTCCTCTCCGATGGCGATGCTCTGGACCTGCTCGACGGCTTCTATGCGAGTTCCACGGGAACGGAGAATGGAACCGCATTACCGGAATTATCCCTGCACATGGATATGTACGTGTCGGGCGGCTTCGATGCGGACGTGGCCAGCCTCGTAGCGAAGGGACAGCTCAACGTCGATGTGGATGCGAATCTGAATGACCCCAATCACGACGGCAAGGTTCACGCCGACGAGATGGCCTATGAGCTGAAGAACCAGTCGGACCTGGGTGACAAGATCCTGTCGATCCTTGACCTCACCGGATCGGTAGGCTGGTCCGTGGATATCTCCGCCTCGGTCGGCCCCTTGAGCAAATCATTTAACGTTGCCAGCGGAACGATTCTCAACTTCGATACCAATCAGGTGCTTAATGGCACCACGCTGCCGGACCGCTTCGAGGCCAATGACACTCAGGCGACGGCCGCCGATCTGGGCGTTGCTCCGGGGATTCACGTATCCGGCATGAGCCTTCATGCGGCTGCCGACAAGGACTTTTACAAATTCACGATCGTCCGCCCCGGCGCGATCAACATCACGCTCAATTATCAGAGCGGCTACGTCCCGGGGCAGATCGAATACGATGTCCTTGATTCTAAAGGCAATGTCGTCGCCACGGGGCGCGGGTCGGGCGACAATGTTGTCACGACGGTCAACGAACAGCCGGGCACCTATTACCTGAAGGTCTTCGGCGCGGGACAGAGCGTGGCGGGCGCTTACAGCCTGGCGTTTGATCCAGCGCCGACCAGCAACCAGCACGTTTACTACGTCAACGACGGTTCGACCGCCAACTCCTATTACACGTATGCCATCGGCAACGACAGCAACTCAGGTACTGATCCCTCGGCTCCCAAGGCGACGATCCAGGCGATTCTGAGCAGCTACACGCTTGGGCCTAACGACATCATCGTTGTTGACAGCGGAACCTATTCGACCGTTGTCTCGATGGCTGCCGCCCAGGCGGGCGTGGCGATTTACGGCTCGCCGCAGAACCAGACTATTCTGCAGGGCACTCACATAACCCTCGCGGGTGGTGGGACACTGCTTTATGGATTTGCGATCAACAACACCTCTGTGACCTTCACCGATGCAGGTGGCTCAACCGGAGGCATCGTTGAAAATGACAGTTTCACGGGTAGCTCGCAATTGGCGGTGACCGGAAGTGCGGACATTGAATCCAATACTTTCAACACCTCGGTCGCGCCGGCCATTGATGTTAATGCCGGCAGTAACGAGATCGTCAAAATCATCGGAAATACCATCAGCGGAGCCTCGACTGGGATCATCGTCGATGGAACCGGCGCAGCCGACATCTTCAAAAACACGATTAACAGCGCTTCCTTTTATGGAATTGAGGTCACCACCGGAATCGCAGCGTTCATCGATGGCAATACCATTTCGCTTTCCAACGGCGTAGCCGGGATCCGCGCTGCAGGCCATAACACCACCATTCAAAACAATACTGTGACTGGATCGGGAACATATGCGATCGACATTTTCGCCGGCGATGGCGATCAGGTTCTCAACAACATTCTCAATGGCCCGTCCACCGGCATCTTCAGCGGAAGCACCGGCCCGATTACCGTCAACGATAACCAGATCAGCAATACTTCAACGGCAGGCATCAATCTGGCCAGCACCGTGTCGGCCGACGTGAAATCGAACACGGTCAACCCGGGCAACGGCGTAGCGATCGAGATCGGCGGAGGCACGGCTCACACGGTTTCACAGAACAATATTGGCGGCCGCGGAACCATCGCCATCTGGCTGCAAGGCTCCGCGTCAGGCAACCTCGATTACAACGTTATCGCTTCGGGCTACGCGACCGACATCGAAATCGACGGCTCAGGCTCGAGTGACGTCAGCTACAACCAGTTGTCCGGCGCGACCACCTACGGAATTTATTTCACCGGCGCTGGCAGCCATTCCGTGAGCCGAAACACCGGCAGCACCTCGAATGCAACGGCGGTGATTCGTGCCGATGGCGGCGTCAATGCGATCGAAGACAATACCTTCACGGGCAATGCACAGTGGGGCGTCAATCTGGATCAAACCGCCTACGGCCAGGTGGACGCCAACTCCTTCGGCACACTTTCCAACACCGGCATTGAGGTCGACGGGAGCGGCCTGGTCTCCATCACGGGCAACACCTTCACCGGCCCATCGGTGTATGGCATCTACGTTCCCAACAGCACCGGGGCCACGCTGCAAAACAATACATTTTCGACCAGCAGCTCGACCGCCCAGGGAATTCGGCTGAGCGCGGACACCAGCGGATCCGTTTCGGGCAACACGCTTACCGGATCTTCTGCCATCGGAATTCATCTCGATGGCAATTCGACCAGCCCAATCACCGCCAACAGCGTCAGCGGAGCCATTATCTCGATCGAGCAGGATGGGCCATCGGCGGACATCGAAAACAACGTCGTTAGCGGCTCGTCAAATGATGGCATCGATGTCTCCGCCGCGACTTCGGCGACAATTCTGAACAATCAGATCACCGTCAATACCGGTACCGGCATTGAGTATGACGGAGCAGGATCAGCCGATATTGAGTCGAACAAGATTCACAACACGCGCGTGGCTGGCATCAACATAAAGAATGGAACCACCGTCACCCTCCTTTCCAACCAGGTCACGAACAGCTCGCCCGTAGGCATTTCAGCAACCGCTAACGGTTCGATGGACGTGGAAGGAAACACCGTCTCCGGCTCGACAACCTTCGGAATCATCCTGAATACGACCGGCGCAGTGACACTGAAGACGAACCAGGTCCAGTCCATGAATGGTGGACAAGGCATTCAAGTGACGGCGGGCTCCGTTACGACGCTCTATCAAAACAGCGTGAGCGGCGGTGGCGCCGATGCGATCAAAGTCACAGCTTCGTCAGTTGGCGCGGTTACTGGAAACACGGTTACTGTCGGTAACGGACAATCCTTCTCGCGCGGAATCGAGCTGGCGACGACTACGGCCGGAGCGATTACAGGAAACAGCACGACAGGGGCCATACTCGCAATTGAGTTCGATGGGACCGGCAGCATCGACGCCGAGAACAATACGCTAAATGGGAGCAGCAATATCGGCATCTATGCCCCGTCGGCGAGCGGAGCAACAGTGCTCGCCAATACCATCCATACCAATGGCGGCAATGGTGTCTGGGTTGGCGGCACAGCTTCAAGCAATTCGATGGACGTCGAGGGCAATAACGTTTCCGGCTCGACGACCTTCGGAATTGTATTGGATACGACCGGCGCGGTGACGCTGAAATCCAACCAAGTGCAGCAAGTGCCGTCGGTCAATGGCAGCACGGGCATTCAGGCGACGGCTGGCTCAGTCACGACTCTTTATCAAAACACGGTCACTGGCGGTGGCAGAGACGCGATTAACGTAACAGCATCCTCGGTTGGACCGGTTTCCGGAAACATCGTTACCGCGGACACACAGAAAACTTTTTCCCGCGGCATAGCGCTGGTAACCACGACTTCCGGCGCAATCACCGGAAATAGCACGACCGGCGCGATCATCGGAATTGAGTTTGACGGGACCGGCAGCATCGATGCGGAGAATAATAACCTGGCCGGCAGCAGCACTTATGGTCTTTACGCCCCCTCGGCTGTCGGAGCTACGGTACTCAGCAACACCATCAATACCAATGGCGGCGCTGGCGTGTGGATTGGCGGAGCCGCGTCGAATGCTCCCATGGATGTGGAGAGCAACACCGTTTCCGGCTCGACGCCTTTTGGAATCGTCCTCAATACAACCGATGCCGTAACACTCAAGTCGAATCAGGTCCAATCGATGAATGGCGGCCAGGGGATTCAGGTGACGGCGGGATCCGTTACAATGCTTTACCAGAATAGCGTGAGCGGTGGCGGAAATGATGCGATCAAAGTCACTGCCTCGTCCGTTGGGCCGGTCACTGGAAACACAGTTGCCGCGGGAACGTCTCGGTCCTTCTCGCGCGGCATCGCTTTGGTAACCACCACATCCGGGCCGATCACCGGAAACAACGTCGCCGGCGCCGGCACCTCGGTTGAATTTGATGGATCTGGAAGCATCGACGCGGAAAACAACACTTTGGCCAAGAGCATTATTTACGGTCTCTATGCTCCTTCGGCCGTCGGCGCAACGGTGCTCAACAACACGATTAACACCAGCAACGGTAGCGGTGTGTGGATTGGCGGAGCCGGCGCGGCAGATATCGAGAATAACCCAGCCATCACCGGCACAACCGTCTACGGCATCTACCTGCCGAACGTCACCGGCGCGACGATCAAGAACAACGGCATTCAGATGTCGGCGGGGGCCGGACTCCAGATTCAATCCGGCTCCAGCGAAACGATCGACAGCAATACGATCAACGGGTCCGGCTCCTATGGCATTTATCTGACGGCTCCCGCATCTGGCGCGATCACGCACAACACGGTTGGCGTCTCGAATTCGACCAACATCCGCTACGACTCGTCGACGGTTGCGGCCAATGTCGCGAATAACACGCTCTCGGGCAGCACCAGCTACGGAATTTATCTGCCCAGCATCGGCGGTGCGGTCCTCAATAACACCATCGGTGCCATCCAGGGGATTGGAATTGAAGCTGATGGCACGACGCCGGTCGATATCGAAGGAAACTCCGGCAGCGGGTTCAATCAATACGCCATTCGAGTCACGCACGCCACGCTGAGCACCATCAACAACAATGGGCCGATGGGGCTGAATGGCGCGCAGGTCGGCATCGAAATCGATACCGGCGCGACGACCATTACCGGCAATACACTCACCGGATCAGCCAATTACGGCATCTACACCGCGCCTCCGACGACCGGGCCGATCAAGTCGAATGTGGTGAACGTGGCGGGCGCTAATGGCATCTGGTTCTCGAATTCTTCTGCCGCAGATATCGAAAACAATACGGTCAGCGGCTCGAGCAATGTCGGAATCTATGTCCCTTCCGCCGTCACAAGCACCCTGACCAGCAACAGCGTTTCCGGCACCGGCTCAAGCACCGGGATTCGAGTCGATGTCGGCACGTCTTCGATCTCAGATAACACCGTCGCCGGCACCGGCGCATGGGGCATTTATCTGCCGACCGCAACCACCGCCAGCGTGATCGACAACGAGATTTCCGGCCAGACCACCGGTCTTTATTCCGACCGCGGCAATGCCACGGTCTATGGCAACAAGATTCACAACAACACAACCGGGGCCGTCTCGCGTGGACAGATCGGCGGCTCCGACTGGTCCGATCCGAACCTGATCTACAACAACACCACCGGCGTAAATCTGCCGGTGAGCACCACGCTGCAATTCAATCGCCTCTATGGGAATGGTGTCGCAGTTGCAGCCGCTCCCTACGCGAACATCAACCACAACATCATCTACCGCAACACGACCGCAAGTATTTTTGCCAGCGGCGCGAACAACATTTCGGTTGTCAATAACACAATTTATTCGCCCGCCGGCGATTCGATCCGCTTGGTGGCCGGCAGTACCAACGCTTCGATCGAGAACAATATCCTCTGGTCGCAGGCCGGCTATGACCTGTATGTCTCAACCGACAGCGTTGCGGGCCTGGCCAGCGACTACAACAATCTCTACACGACCGGCGGCGGCAAAGTCGCGTTTGAAGTGATTGACTTCACCGACATCCTCGATTGGATGCTGGCTTCGGGAGACGACCTTCATTCGATCGGCACGACCCGCCCCAATCCAACGCTCGACGATCCGCACTTTGTGAATGTCGCCGCCGACGACTATCACCTGACCAACGTCACCTCGACAAGCATCGACGCGGGTGATCCGGCCACGCCCTATGCGCTGGAGCCGGCTCCCAATGGCGGGCGGGTCAATCTCGGCGGATATGGGAATACGCCGCAGGCTGGCAACTCGCCGGCAAGCTATCTCTATCTCGACTCGCCGCGAATGTATGTGGACTGGGTTGCCTCGAGCTTCCAGTACATCACCTGGCACAGCTTCAATGTGTCGGGGAATATCGACATTGAAGTGGATAAAGAAGGTGTCGGCAAAGTCGCTGACATCGCGGTGGTGGCGGTTTCGCAGGGGCAGTACCTCTGGTCGCCGCAGAGCAGTGGATTGCCGGCGGATGATTCGCGCTATCGAATCAAGATCACCTCCGTCGCCAATCCCGCGATCAGCACCTCATCCCGCGAAGCCTTCGCGGTGCCGAACCAGACGCACAGCTATTACGTTAACGACAGCTCGACTTCCAACGACGTCTACACCACCGCGACCGGTGATAATCGCAACACCGGAACTTCACCGGCCGATCCGAAGCCATCCATTGCCGCAGTCCTGCGACCTTACGATCTTGGCGCGCAGGACACGATTTATGTCGATACGGGCCATTACATTGAACTTCAGAACCTGATCATCAGTGGCGTTTCCGGGATCGGCGATGATGAAGGTGTTACGATTACCGGCCCGACCGATCCGACTAAACAAGCTATCCTCGACCGCGCTTATCCCTACAACGGCGCCTACGCGATGGAGCTCGATAATGCCGACTTCACGACGGTTAAAAATCTCACGATGACCGGCGGCGAAATCGGTCTATGGATCGAAAACGGCTCGACGGTATTAACCGGTGCGAACCTCACCGTCACCGGCAATACGCACGATGGCTTGCGAATTGAATCGGACTGCGTCAATCCAGTGCTCGATTCCATCACCGCTACGAACAACGGACGATATGGAATCTATGCCGATACGACGATGCCGAGTCTCGAGCACTCGACCATCGCGAACAATGCCGATACAGGTTTATATCTGGTCAATCCCGGTGCAATTGAAGTGGGTGGGAACGCAATCTATAGCAATGGGACCGGCATCAACATATTCGAAAATGACTCCGTTGCCCCGATCATTGGTGATACGAACCTCTCGGACGGCGTAGCATTCGGCAACCAGATCTATGACAACGCGGCCGACGGAATCGATGCAAACGGCCCAGTCCGGATTTCCGGGAACTCTGTTTTCGGTCAGACCGGTGGCGGGCGGTGGGGCATTAACCTCAGCGGCGGCACCGCTTCAAACAACGACGTCTATTCCAATACGAACGGCATCCTCAGCTACGGTGGCACCGTCACCGCCAACCGCGTCTACGCCAACTCAGGGACCGGAATCTACCTTTACTACGGCTCCAACACCACGCTCAATGACGTCTATTCCAACTCCGTTGGCATCTACGTCACGTCGAACAGTACCATCGCAAACAACATCGTCTATTCCAACTCCGGCTTCGGAATTCAGCTCAACAACGCAGGCGGAGCCCACCTGGCCAACAACACGGTTTATCAGCCAGCCGGCGATGCGGTGCATGTCACGTCATCGAGCAATGTGGATGTTCGCAACAATATCCTCTGGGCCATGGCGGGAGCCGATCTATACATCGCATCGGACAGCCAGGTCGGCTTCACCAGCGATTACAACGATCTGGTAACGAGCGGATCGGCTATCGTTGGAAACTGGCAGGGACTGGCGCAGGCGACGATCGCCACGTGGCGAAACGCCAGCTTTACCGATGCCGACAGCCTTTCGCAGGACCCGCTGTTTGTTTCGCCAAAGGGTGCTGATGGGCAGCTTGGATATGTTTCATCGGCCTCCGATGGGCGCGATGATGATTTCCATCTTCAAAGCACCAACGGCGCGCCAACGGGATCCGGATTTGCTCCGGTGATCGGATCCAACGGCCTGCCGACGCTCATTGCCCCAGGATCTACGACTTCCGCTGCCGATTCACCGGCAATCGATCGTGGCGATCCCAATTCAGCGTTCAATCTCGAACCTGCGCCAAACGGCGGATATATCGACCTGGGCGCTTATGGCGACACCCCTCAGGCTTCGCACAGCGCTGCCACCTACGTGCAGGTCATCTCGCCCGATGGCGGAGAAGTTTGGCCGCAGGGTCAGACCTTCACCATCCAGTGGCGCACGGAGACGACCAATCCGCAAACGGGTGGCTCAGGCAGCGACACCTACAGCATCGATTTGATGAAGGTCGGCAGCACGACGCCGGTGCTCAATATTGCCACGGGGGTTTCGAACTCCGGGCAGTTCAATTGGACCGTGCCGCCTTCATTGAACCCCGAAAGCGATTACGAAATTCGCGTTACGCGAAATAGCACTCAAGTTGGCATATCGGATCAACCCTTCACCATCGCTGCGCCGATCCATCTGTATTACGTCAATGACTCGAGCGTGAACCCCGGCGATTACACCACCGCGCCCGGCAACGACGCCAATGATGGCCTGAGCCCTGCAACCCCGAAGGCTTCTATTCGCGCCGTGCTCGCGGCCTATCACCTGACCAGCAATGATGTGATCATGGTCGATGCCGGCAGCTATGTGCTGGACAGCAATATCGTCGTCACTTCCGATGATGCGGGTGTCACCATCCGCGGTTATATCAGCTCCGCCAATCCGAGTGAATCGACCCTGATCCAGCGCAACAACACCGCCAGCGGCTCCTATGGATTTGAGTTGCAAGGCGCCAGCGGTATCACCCTCGATCACCTCGACATCAGCGGCGGGCAATATGGAGTTTTCGCTTCAAATAGCTCAAACTCCAATAATGTCACAATCAGTAACGACACGATCCATGGCAACTCGTCGCTGAACGTCTACCTGCCGTCCAGCAATGATTACCCGATCCTGAACAACAACAATTTCAGCAATGTCGGCATTGAGCTGGATGGAAACAATGCCATCTTCACCAATAACACCCTTCATGATTCGAATAATGGCGCATGGATCTTCAGTAATGGCGCGGCCGTAACTGGGAACACCGCCTACAACATTTCCACCGGCAGTGGCGCTCTTGGAGTTCAGAGCTATACAACCGCCGACATTGAAAACAACGTCCTCTACAACGACTACGTCGCCCTCTTTACGTATTCCCTGACCGGCCAGCCAGTAACGGTCGCGAATAACCAGATATTTAATAACGCCTATGGGATGACCCTGAACGGCAATACCATTGCCTTCAATAACCAGGTCTACGGCAACACAACAGTTGGCATCAACGGCGGTGCGGACGTTCGCGGCAACTACGTTTACTTCAACGCGACAGGCGTCGCCACCAGCGGACTGGCTGAGAACAACTACGTCTACGACAACAGCGTTGGTATTGCTTCCCAATACAACGGCCCAGTTTCAGGAAACCATATCTACGACAACGTCACCGGCATTACAGCTGGGAATGGAGCGATCACCAACAACCTGATCTACAATAATGGGACGGCTGTATACTTATCCGGCTCTTCAGGCGGCACCTTCGATAACAACACCATAATTCAATCGAGCGGCCAGGATGCGGTGGTTCTTGTCAGCCATCCAGGCTATAGCGCACGCAATAATATTTTTGATATTACGACGCCGGGTGCCCATGCTTACAACATCTCAGTCGATTCAGAAAACGGCTTCGACAGCGACTACAACGATTTTGACTTAGCCGGCGGCGCCGCCATCGGCATCATCGGCTCGACCAGTTACACATCACTGGCCTCCTGGAACTTCCAGCTCAATCTCGATCGCCACAGTTTGACGACCGATGCGCAGTTCGTTTCCAATCCGGCGGGTGCGGATGGAATCTTGGGCGCCGTCGGCGGACTTAACGGCGCTTATTATTCCAGCACCGATCTCTCTGGCACGCCAATCTTCACGCGCGTCGATTCCAGCTTGAATTTCAACAACAGCAACTCGCCCGGCGGAGGCATCTCAGGAAATGCATGGTCGGCGCGCTGGACCGGCGACATCAACGTTCCCACGACGGGCACCTACACCTTTTACGCGCAAGCTGACGACGGCCTGCAGATTTTCCTGGATGGCTCCGCGACGCCACTAATCAGCCAGTGGAACTACAACGGCAACGCAACCGATACCGCCTCAATTGCACTGACTGCAGGGCTGCACTCAATTGAAATTGATTACCATCAGCTTGGCGGCGGGGCGGATTTGGCACTCTGGTGGGCCGGGCCCGGCTTCGCGAAGACCGCTTTGACCGGCAACGTGCTATCCAATGAGCACGGTGTTGCGCCAGGTAACTATGGCTTGGACGACAGCTTCGCAGTCGTACCCGGCAGCCCAACGATCGACGCTGGCGATCCCAGCTTTGCGTATCTTTCCGAGCCGATTCCCAATGGTGGCCGCATCAATTTGGGCTACACCGGCAACACCTCGCAAGCCACGACTTCTAACGCGGCGACCGTTCAAGTGCTCATGCCCAATGGGCTGGAAAAGCTCACCGCGTACGATCCGGTCAACAATCCGGTTACCGTGCCAATCAGTGTTCGCTCCACCGGCCTGACTGCACAAGACTCCGTGATTCAGCTTGACGCGGGAAGCAGCACCGCCGTTGGCTCCTGGCTGGCCGATGCGTATCACGTCGGCAATGCTTCATCATCAACTATTGGCGGCACCATCGATCTGTCAAAGATCACCACGGCTTTGGCTCCCGCCGCGGTTTATACGACTTTCGCCTGGCCATATGGCAGCAACACGCTCAGCTATCTCCTGCCGGCTCCATATGACACCGATAACTCCTATCGCCTGACACTGGAGTTCGTCGAACCCTACTACAACGCCGGCCAGCGCACCTTCAACATCGTGATCAATGGTACGACAGTCATATCCAACTACGACATCGCCGCCGCCGCGGGCGGGATGAACAAGGCTGTTGAGGTTACACTTCCGGTTTCCGCCGTAGCAGGTCAGGGCATTCGGGTTGATCTCGTGAAGACCAGCAGCAGCTCCGACGGGCCGATCCTCAGTGCGCTGGCACTCACTCACGTGAATCCGAGCGGCCTGGCCAATCCCACCGTCTCGCTCTCTTATTCGGTCGATGGGGGATCGACCTACATTCCAATCGCCAGCGGGATCCCGCTCGATCCGACTGGCTCGGCGACCTACAACTGGCAGGTGCCGGCCACCTATAGCAATGACGCGATCGTGAAAGTTTCTTCCGACAACCTGACCAACGTTTCAGATACTTCCGATCAGCCGTTCCTGATCACCCCGGCCACGACCACCTTCTACATTAATGACGGCTCACAAACCGGCGATGTCTACACGACCGCACCAGGCAACGATGCCAACACCGGCAAGAGCCCCGATTCACCCATGTCGAGCCTTGGTGCGCTTCTGGCCGCTTACGGAAGCACCTTCAAGCCGGGCGACATGATCGAGGTCGACACCGGCTACTATCCGCTGCAGAGCAACATCGTTTTAAATGCTGCTGAGCAGGGGATGACCATCCTTGGACCGAGCGGTGCAGGTGCCGTCTTCGACCGGCAAAGCACAAGCGGCGGAAGCGAAGCGTTCATGCTCTCAAACGCAAGTGGTCTTACGCTTGAAAATCTCTCCATGACTGGTGGCCAGGATGGCGTCGTTGCCGCCAGTGGTTCTTATTCAGGCAACGTTTCCATCATCGGATGCGATGTGTACGGCAATTCCAACACCGGCATCTATTTCGATAGCACTAATGACAACATTGCCCTGATCAACAACACTCTCTGGAATAATCCAAACGGAATCAGCCTCACTAACGACCACAATCTCACGTTGATTGGCAATACCGTATACAATGCTTCGAACACCGGAATCTACGCCGTGGGGCAGAACATCACCGGCACCAATAACGTCGCCTATAACGACGGGACGGGGATGTGGTTCTACAACATCAACCCCGGTCCCAACGACAAGCTGAAC
>JANWHF010000044.1 GCA_025450555.1 Tepidisphaeraceae bacterium
ATCTGACGACATTGGTGTACGACGCCCGTGAGCATGCCATCGGGTTGATCAAGCAGGAGGCGGACGCGATCGGGGCGGATGACGTGGTGGGCATCAAAACCTACATCCACGAATTCGGCGGAAGTCTGGTCGAGTTCATGGCGATTGGAACGGCCATCAAGAAACTGCCGGGCGTGAAAACCGAAACGCCGACGCTTCCGCCGCAGGCGATTATTCGGGACAGGGATACGTGGGTGGGCGAGGGGTTCAATATTTCGATGAAGGCGTGAGCCAATGTTAATTAAGCCCGGTGATGCGATCGTCCGATAAATGAGGTGAGGAGGTGAGCCTGCGCCGCTACGGCCCAGGCCGCGCGGTGCCTATGGCCAAGCCGAAAAAGCAACCGAGCAGGAAGCCGACGGATCCGAAGCGCGCGGCGCTCGTGCGCAAGATCATCCTGCATACGTTTATCGCCTGCCTGTTTTTTGGGGGATTGGGCATAGGGTTCTGGTATGTGCAGGAGTATGTGCAGCGCGATGTGGCCAACCCGACCGAGCCGCCGACGATTGTCATCAAGAATAAGCCGCACTGGATGAGCGATTTCCTGGTGGAAAAGATCGCGGAAACGGCCCGGCCGAAAGTAATGAAATCGGCCTTCGATCGGCAGATGCTGCTGGATGCCAGCGCGGCTTTGGCGCGCAATCCATGGGTGGCGAACGTCAAAGAGGTGCGGCGCGCCTATGGGCGAAAACCCGGAGACGTTCTGGAAATCGACTGCGATTTCCGGATGCCGGTGGCGCTGGTGCGATGGGGATCCTATTACTGGCTGGTCGATTCCAATGGCTTCAAGCTTCCCGAGCAGTATGAGCCGAAAGATGTGCCAAAAATCGTGCGGATCGAAGAGGGACGCGTGGATATTCGCATCATCGACGGCGTCAAGCGCCCGCCGCCCGAGACGGGGCATAAGTGGAATGGCGATGATCTTGCCGCGGCTTTGGAGATGATTCGATTGCTTTCAGATAAGCCCTATGCGCAGGACATTTTGAAGATCAACGTGTCGCAATATGGCTCCGATCGCGAGCCGCAGGTGGTGCTGGTCACGCGCCAGGCGACGGAGGTGCGCTGGGGACGCGTGCCCAGCGACAAGGATTCGTTCATCGAAGTTTCGACGGCACGAAAGCTGGAGCGTTTACAGTCGCTGTATTCGCGATACCATCGGCTCGATGCCGGTCATACGGGCGGCATCGACATTCGCTTCGATGAAGTGACCTATCCCGATCCGCCCGGCTCGGGCGCGACGGCGGACAATCGACATTGACCCACTCACCAAGCAGCTCGGGGATTTCTACGGGTTTGCCAGAACCTGACGGGGGAACTGCTTCTTCGACACTGCGGACGAGCGGCGCACTTTTCCTGTGGCTGGCGTTGCAGCTTGCTGCTCTGGCCATCGCGGCATTCCACTTTCCGTTGTGGGCTCATGCTCCCGAATCTGAGGATCTACTGGCGTTGCAATTTATATTGGTGACGCAGCTTGGCGGGAGCGCGCTGCTGTTTCCATTGCTGATGGGCTCCTGGCGGCAGACCGTTTTCATCACCGCGAGCAGTTGGCCCGTGATCGTTGTGGCTGGAATGCTCTCCGCGGTAAGCCTGCGGACGATCGGATTAGCGGCGATGTTCACCACTTTCTGGTTGCTGGCACTCGCGGTGATAACTTGGGCAATCCAAAAGCAAGATTTAGGCAGAAGATCTTCAATTCGTCCCCCACTTTCCTCCACAGGTGCCAAATTGATCGCGGTGGCGATGCTTTCAGTCTGGACGATTGGCGGGCCGCTGATCCTCTTTTGTCGGGTGGAATATTTCGCAGGAGCAGACGCGTTGGCGCCTTGGTCGAAAGCTGCATTTGGCCCAATTTACTCGATTTTTTCAGCAGTTTTTGATGCCACGACATCTTCATGGATGTCACTTGCGATTGTCTGGCTGCTAGCGATCGTCCTAGGAGGAACCCGTGTTTTGATGACGCGCGGCTCCACCCAAATCTCACTTCGGCCAATGAGCTAAACCGCTTTGAAAACTTCAGAAAAAATTCGCGATTCAAAATTTCGCAATCCGCAGGACAAGTTATCCACAGCAAATTCACAGTCGATTGTGGATGAAAATATTCTGTTTTTCTCGGGAAAACCAGTGGGTTTGATGTCGGTTGTGGATTACTCTCGTCATCCGACCCAATTCTTAAGATGCTGCTCGTCTTTTTTCTTGAAGCCGGTGGGTGGATGTGGTACAAAGTGCTCCGTTGTGGTGGTGAACAAAATGCAAGTCGGGACGAAGGGCTTTGAAACACGGACTCCTTTATGGTTCGCATGAGCTGACGATTGATGAGAAGAATCGTTTGCTCATCCCATCGGAGATCCGTAAGCAACTCAGTCCTGACGGCGAAAGTGAAAAGCTCTTTCTCATTGTTGGCGTCAATCGAAAGATCTGGGCTTATGCAGAGCAGGCCTATGAGGCGCTCTGCGAAAAACAGATTTCGGAACTCAGTCCCGATGAAGATGAGCTGATGTTCGATCAGATGAATTTCGCATCAGTCAGCCGGGTTGAGTGGGATAAGCAAGGACGGATTCTGATTCCGGAGCGCACGCTCAATCGCACCGGAACCGACAAGGAAGTGACTCTGATCGGAGCGCGCGACCACCTCGAGGTGTGGAACCGCTCCGATTGGGATGCCTTCGAAACGCAATTGGATCAGCGGCGCGCTGAAATTGCGAAAAAGGCCAGGCAGGCACGAAAGGGTGATGTACGGCCCTTAGGTCAGCAGCCGCAGTAGGGAGCCGGGCAGCTCGTTGTGGGCGGCAGTTGACTGAAAAGAAGCTTGACAAGGACCCAAGGATGGTACTTGTTCAAGCGAATGAAGTGAGTAGGTTCGCCTTCGCAATTCTTTGCTGGCCGTCAAGGCCAGGTATCGGGAAGGCTCGGGCTTAAAAAGTTGGAACAACAGGACACGACCGGCCGGTAACGTGCCCGCAGACAGGATGTCTGCAGCCGTTACAAGTCTGGAAGCACTGGCACGGACGCTGGAAGCAAGTGCATCAGATGACGGTTTACCCGCATAAAGCGGGACGATCGCGGAGCGATTGGCGGGTCGTGGGCAGGTGCCCTCGAATGGCGTATGGGTTGTGAGCCATCCGGCGACACCCACGCCCGCCGCCGGCCGTTGCAGGCATATCAGGCAAGGACCGCCTGACGCTTGCCCGCAACGACCGGCGCCGGGACATGTTGGTTCGAAGAGAGAAATCCAAATCGCGTTATCAGGAGTCGTCTCACGGATGGGGCCCTCGATTGCTCAAATCGAGAGGGCAGGGACGCCCGACTCTATTTTTCACCCTGCCTCGGTCGCGCTCGCAAATCGGCCGCCTCTCTCCATGCGGCCTCGCGAAAAAGCGCTGGCAATACTATAACACACGCCAGTTCAATCTACTTGCATGGGAGTGCAATCGTTGAACGCCCTCGCCCGCAAGCCGTTGGGCTTGTCCCTGCTTCCAAACAATCCCCAAACGATTCTCGATTATGCCAAGTCGCCGCAGGCAAAGCAACAGGAATTCTGAAAGCTGTGAGGATTCAGCCCGTGCAATTGATTCCAATCCTGCCGGACATGACCCGGTATTGATGGATGAAACACTCGGCCTGATATCCGCGCAACCAGGACAGACTATCGTCGATTGCACCCTCGGCCGCGGCGGACATTCCCAAGCCATCACCGAGCAACTTGGACCCACCGGCCTCCTGATTGCCCTCGACGTCGATCCGCGCAATCTCGAATTCGCCCGCCAGCGATTGAAAGACAGCTCCTGCCCTATCCGTTTCTTTCATGCAAACTTCGCGGAGTTATCGGACGTGCTCGCGCTGGCCGGCATCGAAAAGGTGGATGCAATCCTCGCTGATCTTGGCCTGAGCACCAACCAACTCTTCGATGCACATTACGGATTGTCCTTCGCGCAGTCCATGCCGCTGGACATGCGCATCGATCCGCGCACGCCGCGAAGCGCGGCCGATTGGGTCAACTCGATGAAGGAAGAGGACCTGGCCAACGTCCTATATCAATTGGCGCAGGAACGCTATTCCCGCAGAATTGCAAGAAAGATTGTCGAAGCCCGCCGAATTACGCCGATCAACACTACGGATCGCCTGGCCGAGCTTGTGCGCTCGGCAATTCCGTTGCAGGGCGCAGGCCCGAAACAGATCGATCCGGCAACTCGCACCTTCCTCGCGCTTCGGATGGCCGTTAACGGGGAGGTCGCGAACCTCGATGCCCTTCTGCTCGAGGCGCCGCGCCGCTTAAAAGCCGGCGGCAGGTTGGCCGTGATCAGTTTCCAGTCAACGGAAGATCGCAAGGTCAAGCAGGCATTCCGGTCGGTGGAGCAGGCCGGGCTGGCTAAAGTCCTGACGCCCAAACCTATCACTCCCACCGAAGCGGAAGTTGCCCGCAACCCGCGCTCGCGATCCGCCAAACTTCGCGCGATTCAAAAGCTCAGTTGAGCTGACGACTCCCGCGCGAAGTGGATGCCATCGACGCGAGGGATTGGTCATGACACGCGAAACAAAGATCGGGCTGCTGGTTGGACTGGCTTTCATTATCGTGATCGGCATCCTGCTTTCGGATTACAACCGCCTGGAAACACAGCAGGCGCCGCTCTACGGCGCGATGCACAATGTGCAGGAAAGCACCGCGGCTCCCGGCGCGAACGACGCGAATCACGGCGAAGTGGCTGTCGTTCCTCCCCCGTCTCACCAGGCCGCCCCGCGCCAGCCTGTTCCGACGCGCGAAGAAGTCAACGGATCGCGAGCCGATAAACCGTCAACGGTCATCGTCGTGCGTGCCGGCACCGGTAACCCGCTTCCGCCGGAAGATCATCATCGCAATTCTGATACGGATAATGCCACGCCTGATGACGGCGGGAATGGCACGCAAGTCGTCGTCGGCCCCGGCAAAGATGCGAATTCGGAAACTGAATCGAACAGCTCGCGCGACCTTCCACAGGACATCAATACCGTCGCCAATCAAAATCATGAAGAACTGGTGCCGCTCAATCCTCACAACGCTCCTGCCGGAAATAACGGTGGAGCCGCAACTGCACACAACACGACCGCGCAGACTGAAGGCGGACAACATTACACCGCCGTCGCCGGCGACACGCTCAGCAAGCTCGCCGGCCGATTTATGGGTGGCAACACCAAGGCCAATCGTGAAGCGCTGATCAAGGCCAATCCATCGCTGCAGAAGAACCCGAACGTGATCGTCACTAACCGGGCTTACATCATCCCGATGGGAACCGGCGTGACGTCTGTTGCATCCAGCAGCGATAAACCCAGGCCGGCCTCCCCTGCCGCCCCTTCGACGACCAATGAAAAGCCGGCGTCAAATACTCCGACGTACTGGTACACCGTCAAGGAAAATGACAGCCTCTGGAAGATCGCACAAGACCAGCTTGGCGACGGCAACGCATGGGCCGCCATCAAGGAATTAAATAAAGATCTGCTGAAGGGCAAGGAAGACGTTCGCCCGAACATGCGGCTCAAGCTCCCGGCCAAGCCGCTCGCATCTGCTGCGAACTAGTGCGCGGCACGACGAGGAGTTTGGGAAGCCAAGTTTAGCCGCGACGCGACAGCGAAGCGCTTTCTCCGAGTGCTCTTGAGAAGAGCGGTCAACGGCGTGCAAGCACGCCCGCTAAACGAATTCGATTGACATTCAACTGCACACGTCATGATTAAGCTCCTCATATGCCTGTTCAGCGCGGCGGCCCTTGGGGTATTCATGCTCGAATTGCGCCACGAGCATTTGGAGCTGGGTTACGACACGGCCGCCCTGCACGAGCAGATCAAGAACCAGCAGGGCAAACTCTGGAACCAGCAGTTGCAGATCGCGATGTTCACGGCCCCCAACAACATCGAAAAGACCGTGCAGGTCGATCGCATCGACATGGTTCCGGCCTTCTCAGTTGGTCCTCAGAATCAGACCAGCAAAGACAAGCAGCACGACGCGGACGCGGAGTAGTCTTTAATTTTATTATCCCTTTTACCTGTCGCGGACCGATGTTTTATCGGACCTGGGAACTTCGTTATGACATTTTCCATCCGACGCGCCGGGGCAGTCATCTTTGTCATTTGCCTGATGTTCGTGGCATTGATCGGGCGCGTGGCCTATCTCGAAACCTACGGCCGACAGATCACGCTGCCCAAGGCGGACCGCCAGCAGCATCAGACCCTCACGCTCTACGCCCGCCGCGGCGGAATCTTCGATCGCAACGGCCTGGTGATGGCCGGCACGATGCAGCACCAGTCGGTTTTCGTCGATCCGCACTTCATGCACGAAGTCTTCGACCAGGAAGGCCGCAGCCAGCTCGATAAGGACCAGGCGATGACGAAGCTGGCCGCGCTGA
>JANWHF010000045.1 GCA_025450555.1 Tepidisphaeraceae bacterium
CACCAACGTCAAAGGGCGCTGGCCGACATTTCAGTTTGGCGCACATGAAACCGCAGAAGTGTGGAGACTCCTGGGATCATTGGAGCTCTTGCCGCCGGCTACCAAGCTTGAACTGGGGCAGATGCTGCTGGAATTGCTCCACCGCAATGCCGCTCCCAATGTGCGCGAAGCCCAGTTCTTTGCACTCGGCCGGCTGGGCGCGCGGGTGCCGGTTTATGGTCCACTCAATGACTTGGTGCCGATCGAAACCGCTCAGGATTGGGCAGCAAAATTGATCACCCTTGACCCAAAAGAGGAAAAGGCGGCTTTTGCAATTGTTCAACTGGCCAGACTCACCGGCGACCGCTATCGCGACCTGCCCGCCGATGTGCGCCAGACGGTCCTCCAATGGCTGACCCATCGCGGCGCTCCCGATCATTACGTACACCTCGTGCGCGAAGGCGGCCATCTTGAGAGCCAGGAACAGCGCATCGCCTTTGGTGAAAGCCTGCCGCGCGGGCTTCGCATCGAGTAAATAATTATTGAAGCACGTGGTGATCGCGGCCGTTGGTTCCGCGCCACAGCCGTTCTTTAAGCGAGCGGACCACGCGATGGGGAAGGGCGGTGAGGATGCGCTTGAGCGGGATGTTGTCCAGCCGATTGGAAACCGTCACACTCAATTGTGCTTCTTCGCGCACCAGGAGATAAGTCTTGGGATGAATAATCGATAGAAAGCCGGAGGGCATGCACGCCCGGATTTCGGCAAGCCGCGGGAAATCGGCCAGCCGGTCTTCCTTCACATAGACGATCGTGTTCTGCGCGTACCAAGGCTCGACGTTGGTATCACTCCAGACCGCCTTGCGAACGGCATCAACCGCCACGAATCCGCGCTTGGCAAATTGGCTGGCCCAGTAATCGGGCCACTGCTCGTTGATATGGTTGTTGCCGTTCTGGAACGGGACGGCCGCCGAGAAAAGGACCACCGGTCCGAGGCTCGTCAATGTATTGACGAACGTCTCCGCCGACGATGGAGGCAGATGTTCGGCCACTTCGAGCGAGACGACAATGTCGAACGTCCGATCGATTTTCAGCGGCTCGCGAAGATCATGCGCCAGGAAATGCTGTGGCGGGATTTCGAGCATCTGCCGCTCGACATATTCGCCGTCGATGCCCAGGAAATCGGTGATGCCATTTTCCTGAAAGACCTTGAGCCAGGTTCCCACGCCGCAGCCCACATCGACGACACTTCGGCAATTGCCTGCAAGGCGCAACACCTCAGGGACAATCCGACGCGCCGACAGCAGAGAGCCGTCGCGTTGGGTCTCGTAGAACCCGCTGGTATAGGTTGTATAGCTGTCAGCCATTGCGGTTCCTACGATTCGCTCGTCGTCGCCAGCGCCGATGCCTGTCCATGCGTCATCGCCACACGATGGTGGGGCAAGGATTCAAACCGATTACTGCTCACGCGCCACTGGGGATCGAGGTAGATCGCACCCAGATGGCCGAAGGGCGTCTGGCCCGATCCATAAACGTCGGCCGGCTCAATGTGAAACGCCAGGAAGTTAATCAGGCAATCCACATCTTCCGGTCCATCGCCCAGCCAAAGCTCCACAGTATAGCGTCCCTGGAGCAGGGGCAGATGGCTTAGCGTACAGGAAAGTGTCGCCGACGCATACGGCCCATCATTCAATTCAAAGCCGGTCATTCGCATGTTGACGCCGCCGACAACGCCCAGCGTCGTGTGGTTGATCACGACGCCCATCACCGGGCGGCGCAATTGTCGATTGTCGGGGCACCGGAAACTCATTTCGATCGTCAGATCGGAGCCCATCGGGAAGTTATATTGCTCTCTCCCGCCCGGCCCGAGCATTCGTGCATCGATGATGAATTCCTTTGCCCACGAAGGGCGGAATCGGGCCATATCGCGCTGCTGGTCCTTGTCCGGCGCGTTGAGAGACAAATAGCGGTCAATTCCCTGATCCGTCGGCCCCTGGAAGCTTAACTTTCCCGCATCCATGACGATGCAGGAGGTGCAAAGGTTGCTGACGGCAGCCATGTTGTGGCTGACAAACAACACCGTGCGGCCGCTGGTGGCGACGTCCTTCATTTTTCCGAGGCACTTTTTCTGAAATTCGCCATCGCCTACAGAGAGCACTTCATCCACCACCAGGATTTCCGGGTTCAGATGTGCTGCCACCGCAAACGCCAGCCGCACGTACATGCCGGATGAATAGCGCTTGACGGGCGTATCGAGAAATTGTTCGACACCGGCAAAATCCACGATGGCATCGAACTGGCGTTCGATTTCCCTGGTTCGCATTCCAAGGATCGAGCCATTGAGAAAAATATTTTCGCGCCCCGTCAATTCCGGATGAAAACCGGTGCCGACTTCCAGCAGACTTCCGACCCGGCCAAACAGTTCGATGCGACCTTTGGTCGGCTCGGTAATCCGGCTCAGGATTTTCAAAAGCGTGCTCTTGCCGGCGCCGTTTCGGCCAATCACGCCAATCACTTCGCCCTGTTTGACGTCAAAATCGACGTCCCGCAGCGCCCAGAACTGCTCGGAGCTTCCCGAGCGGCGAAAGGGATGGCGCAGGCGGGCCATGAACGCTTCGCCAAGCGTCGTATGTGCGCCCTGGTGCGCGATCTTGTAGACCTTCGATAGGCCGCGAACCGTGATGGCCATGTCGCTAGATGACATCAGCGAACTTTCGCTCCATTCTTTTGAACTCGATGACGCCGATGATAAAGACCACGACCGAGCATACCAGTGCATAGATGAAAAAGCCCCAGTGGACCTGGCCGTTGCGAATCGTAGCCCACCGGAATGTTTCGAACAGGCTGGCCAGCGGGTTGAGTTGATAGATACGCAGGAACCGGGCCGGCACGCTTTCAAGCCGATAAGCGATTGGGCTGGCGTACAAAAGCAGTTGCGTCAGGACCGGGACGATGTACTGCACGTCGCGGTAACTGGCGCTCAGTCCCGCAAAATAAAGCCCGATGCCCAACGCCATGAGGATGATTGCAAGCAGGCAGACTGGCGCGAGGATTAAGCCCATGCCTGGAGCAACGCGGTACTTCACCATCAGCACGATCATCAGGCCAAGGCCGACGGCAAAGTCGATCAATGCTGAGAACACTGTCGATAGCGGCAGCACCAGCCGCGGAAAGTAAACTTTCGAAATGAGCTGTGAGTTCTGCACGAGGCAAGTGCTGGAGCGGGTCAAGGTTCCGCTGAAGAGATTCCACGCCAGCAATCCGCAATAGGAAAATACAAAATAGGGCGTCGATCCGCTGGAAAGTTTGGCGACACTTCCGAAGACAAAGGTAAAAATTCCCGCCGCCAGCAGCGGCTGTATGATCACCCAACTCACACCCAGCGCCGTTTGCCGATAGCGCAGCTTCACGTCGCGCTTCGCCAGCGATTGAAGAAGGTCGCGGAAGACCCAGATGTCGAAGAGATTCAGCGCAGACCAGCCGCGCGTAGGCTGAATGACCAGGCGCAGACGGGGTGAAGGCGTTGTCAACGTCGTCATCATGCTTGTTTCAAATTGCTATTGCGCGTCAGAATTTAATGGTCCGTTTCTAAGGGTCTTACCATTATCGCCAGGCGAGCCATTTTGAGGGCACAGTTAAATCGGCACAATCCCGCCAGCCACGCCAGTCTCAGCCATGGGCATAATTTCGATTTCCGCAGGCAAACCTTTATCTTTATTTGGCTTACGCCGCATTTGCCCAAGTGCCTTGGCACCGTGCATATGGTTGACGAGCGGCCAAGAATGTACAGCGAACCGGGCCGCAGCGGGATGGGTATCTTTCTAAGAATTTTATTTAATGGCGTTCGGGCAGGAGCCGGCCCGGTGAACTGGGCAATCGTATCCAAGTACAAGGAATTGGACGATGATAGGATTGGCGCCACAATAATAGATGATGTCTCAAGGCCTAGCCGCTCAATCCGAAAAGCAGCCCCAAATCCCTGCCCAGAATGCAGCGGATCGGGTTTTATGCGTCGATCTGGATGGGACGCTTATTGCGACTGATTCCATGCAGGAAGCGGCACTGCTGCTGATTAAATCCAGCGCACTCAATATTTTACGGCTCTTATCGTGGTGGACCCACGGCCGGCCCTATCTCAAAGATCAGCTCTTTGCGCATGCGATGCCCGATGCGGCTTTGCTGCCATATCGCGCCGATGTGCTCGAGTTCCTGCACGAGCAAAAGCGTCTGGGACGCAAGCTGGTCCTGGCGACCGGCTCCGATCAGCGCATGGCCCGCGCCGTCGCTGATCATCTTGGAATCTTCGATGACGTGATTGCCACCGACGGCCACACCAATCTGACGCGACATAACAAACTGGGGGAACTTGAAAGACGCTACGGCCCTCGCGGCTTCGACTACATGGGCAACTCCAGTGCCGATCTGTGCCTGTGGGAGGCTTGCGGCGATGCTTATGTCGTTGATGCTCCCGGTCACGTTCTTCGCAAGGCTCACCTGAATCGCAAACCGGCGCGGGTCTTTCATTATCCGGGTGGCGCGATGGCAGCGGTTCGCGCGCTTCGGCCGCACCAGTGGGTGAAGAATCTTCTGATCTTCGTCCCATTGCTGCTGGCGCATCGCATGAGCGACATCAGAATGCTGGCCATGGCCATTATCGCGTTTTGCGCGATGTGCATGGCTGCCTCCTCCGTTTACCTGCTCAACGATCTGTTGGATCTGGAATCGGATCGTCGTCATCCGACCAAGCGCCGCCGGCCGCTCCCATCGGGCGAGTTAATGCCAGCAGAGGGAATGCTTCTCCACAGTCTGTTATTGATTGGCGGCGTAGGCCTGTCGATTGCGTTGCTGCCGGCTGCCTTCACAGCAATCCTGCTGATCTATCTCGTTTTGACGCTTCTCTATTCCATCTGGATCAAGCGGCTTTTATTGGTGGACGTGATCACCCTCGCCATCCTATATACCCTTCGAATTGTTGCCGGGGCGGCGGCAGTCAGCGTTCCGCTGACGATGTGGCTCCTCGCGTTTTCCCTGTTTTTCTTCGTCAGCCTCGCGTTCGCAAAGCGATATTCCGAGCTTCTGGATTTGGAAGCTGCCGGTGGATTTGAAGCTCATGGTCGAAGCTATACGCTCAACGACCTGCGCATTATCGAAAGCGTCGGCCCGACCAGCGGATATTTGTCGGTGTTGGTCTTCTGCCTCTATCTCGACAGCGCTCTCGTACAGAGCCTCTATATTCGTTCTGAGCTGCTGTGGCTCGCGACTCCGATTCTGCTCTATTGGATTACCCGCATCTGGTTCCTGGCTCGGCGGCGCGCTTTGCACCAGGACCCCATCGTCTTTGCGATCAAAGATCGCATCAGCTATCTGGCCGGGCTGGCATTGGTAGCCATCGTGCTGCTGGCGTCATTGACTTTCCACGGACACTGGGGTCGCTGGCCGCTGCCGGATCGAGGTTCGGCTCATCTCAAAGCAGATGCGACCAAATAAGCTCCGATTTCACCGGATAGGAGTTAATTTTCCGTGACTGATTCAGGCGATGTCGCGCAGCAGCGGCTGGCCGCCATCGTCGGCCATGAGCGAATCCGCGCGGCCGGTGAACAGGATGCCATCGATGGAATCCGGCCGCGATGGATCGTGGAACCAAAAGATGCGGCTGGTGTTGCAAAGACGCTGGCCTGCGCGAATGAATCAGCCATGCATGTCGTTGCTCGCGGCAGCGGCGCAATGGTCGGCTGGGGCGCGCCGCCGCGATCGCTCGATTTCATTCTTTCCACGACTCGTCTGAATCGAGTTGTCGAACATGCCGCGGCCGATATGACTGCTACCGTCCAAGCCGGAGCCACCATCGAGTCTTTTCAGCTCGCCTTAGCTGCGCAAAACCAGCGCCTCGCGCTCGATCCTCTTTGGCCGGATCGCTCGACCATCGGCGGCATTCTTGCCACCAACGATTCCGGATCTCTTCGCGGCGGCTTTGGAACCTTGCGCGATCTGCTCATCGGCATCACCATCGCTCTGCCTGATGGCACGCTGGCGCGCAGCGGCGGAAAGGTCGTGAAAAACGTGGCCGGCTACGACCTGCAAAAGCTCATGATCGGCTCATTCGGGACGCTGGCGGTCATCGTCGAAGCGACGTTTCGTCTTCATCCACTTCCGCTGGCGTGCCGAAATTTACAATGCTCCACTCCAGGGGATCGTCTCGAAAGACTTGCACCGGCGCTGAATGAACTTTCGCTTCTTCTGACCTCGGCTCAAATCATGATGGACGGTAGCTCCTCGATGAAACTGGCGCTGCGCGTCGAGAGCGTGCCGGAGGCGATTGAGGACAAATGCCGCAGAATCTGTCGCGCGATGGAAGCACTTGGAATTCAGCCACGCGATGTCGCCACGGAAGCATGGGGCGCTCGCGAAGAGCTTTTCGATCTGCCCGATGCAACTGTTTGCAGGCTCGCCTTGCTCGCCAGCTTCTGGCCAGAGCTTCATGTGATGCTGGAGCGATGGAAGACCCAGCAAAACGTGTGCGGCCAGCTCGTTGCCCAGGCGGCAGGAGGCGGATTCTTGGCGCTGAGCGGTCCAAACGGTTCGATTGTCAAGGTAATAAGCGAGCTGCGTCAGAAACTCGCCTCCCTAGGCGGCTCCGCAGTCGTCTTAAAATCTCCGCGCTCAGTTAAGGAACAGTTGGATGTGTGGGGAGCGGCTGGTGATTCAATTGCGCTGATGAAAAGGATCAAAGCACAGTTCGATGAAAATAATGTCCTGGCTCCTGGACGGTTTGTCGGAGGAATATGAAGATTCCGCTAAGTCTGCTGGCTGACGTAGTGACGCTATGGCCTGCCTGGTAGATTTGATTTCAAAAATTGTTCGCGTGGAGGCCGTCTTTGCATCGCCTGGCCAAATCCTCTTCGACGCTGAAAGCCGCTCGCAAGCCGCGATCGGCTCCCAAAGCTTCCGCGCCTCCGTCCGAATTGCGCCTGGCGGCCATCGACGTTGGCTCCAACAGCATCCACATGGTGATCGCACAAGTGGATGGGGATGGCGGCGTCACCACGCTCTGGCGAATGAAAGAGATGGTGGGTCTCGGGCGCATCAGCTTTCCGTCGCGCAGGCTTTCGATGGAAGCAATGGATCGCGCCGTTGCAACGCTCCGCCGATTTCAACAGGAAACCCAACGCCGGCAATGTGAAAAGGTGATTGCCGTCGCCACCAGCGCGGTCCGTGAAGCGGAAAATGGCGGCGATTTTGTCGAACGCGTGCGCCGTGAGCTCCGGCTTCCCCTGCGCGTGATCAGCGCGCGCGAGGAGGCAAGGCTGATTTATCTCGGTGTCCGCCATGCCGTCGATCTGGAGCATATCCGCGACGGGCCGGTGCTTATCATTGACGTGGGTGGAGGCAGCGTCGAATTCATTGTTGCGGATGCGGCGCGTCCCTTGCTTTTGGAGAGTCGAAAGCTCGGCGCGGCGAGAATGACCGCGCGCTATATCAAATCCGATCCGATCAGCCCTGAAGATCTTAAGACGCTTTTGCGCAACTACGACGCCGAGCTAGCGCCTCTTTGCGAGCGAATTCTCGCGCTCAAGCCGCGCCATGCGATCGGCACCAGCGGGACGATTGAAAACCTCGCCGCCATGTCGCTCAAATGGGCCAGCGCGAAATCGGCAGATGGGCAATCGAGCGATCATCACAAGCTTGGATCGGCCGGATGGATTGAAAAAGATGCGCTCTCGCGCCTCGTGAGCCGGCTGGTCGAGAGCGATTCAAAGAATCGCCGGCATATCGATGGGCTGGATGAAAAGCGCCAGGACCAGATCGTCGCCGGCGCACTTTTGGTGCATGAACTGTTTCATCGGCTGGGCCTGAATCGAATGGCGCTGAGCAATGGGGCAATGCGCGAGGGAATTCTGGCTGACTACATGTCGCGCCATATTCCCGATCTGAAGATCCGCCGAGAAGTGCCCGATCCGCGCCGACGGGCTGTGTTGGATCTGGCACGTCGCTGCAACTGGAACCAGGAGCATTCGGAGCATGTGGCGATGCTCTGCCGGCAGCTCTTCGATGCCCTGCGCCCGCTTCATCACCTTGGGCCGCGCCAGCGATCTCTTCTGGAGTTCGCGGCATTGCTGCACGACATCGGCTGGCACGTTGCCGCGAAGGGGCATCATAAGCACAGCATGTACCTGATCCTCCATGGCGGGCTGAAAGGATTTACGCCGGAAGAGCTGGCCATCATCGGCAACATCGCGCGCTATCACCGAAAATCTCCGCCTTCGGTGAGTCATGAATCGTTTGCTTCTCTTTCGGCTGCGGCACGAAAAGTGGTGCGGGTGGGGGCGGCGATTCTCAGAATTGCCGATGGTTTGGATCGAACGCATTGTGGCGTCGTGCATGGGGTCCGTGCCAAAATCGGAAAGAATAAAATCCGCTTGCGCATCGATGGCCGAGGCGATCTGGAACTGGAGCTTTGGGCCGCCCGACGAAAGATGGGCCTGTTTTCGGACGTTTTCCAGCGGAGCCTATCGTTTGACCTGCCGGACCCCAAACGCACCTGAAATCACGTTGCCCTTGCGCTAAGATCTGGTTTAGAGTGCATGAATTGTAATGGGGGCTACTTGCGGCCCATGGGCCGCGACGGTTAATCCTTCAAGCACGTGACACGCCACGCCGATGGAGAATTACGGGTTCCGCGCCTGAGTGCTGAATCTGAGGGCCTGAGGGATCCGTTTCCCATGATCTTACCGTTGACCAGTCAAACCACACGGCCCGACCGTGCAGGGGGGCCGTCTGTCGCAGCCGATTCCGGCAGCACCAGCGCCCAACCCATCAGTGGCGAATTCCTCAATCGCGAGCTGAGCTGGCTTCAATTCAACCGTCGCGTTCTCCATGAGGCGGTGGACCCGCGCACGCCGCTGCTCGAGCGCGTGCGATTTCTGGAAATCTTCACGTCGAACCTCGACGAGTTTTTCATGAAGCGCGTGGGCGGCCTGCGCCGCCAGATCGTGGCCGGCGTGGTTTCGCA
>JANWHF010000046.1 GCA_025450555.1 Tepidisphaeraceae bacterium
GCACATTATTGGAAGAGCGACTCCTTGACGCCAATGGCGCAAGGCTCGTGCGCGAATCGGCCGCCTCCGGAACGCCTCTGGACGACGCCCTGCGCGAAGCTGCCATCGATGGCGGCGCCGACGGAGTGTCTGAAGAGAAGCTGCTGCGATTCTTCTCGACGCAATTCCAGATTCCCTATGTTGAGCTCGAGGGCCTCACGCCCGCTAAAGAGCTGATCACAAAATTCCCCGCACGATTGCTGCTGCAGCACAAGCTCCTCCCGCTCCATGAAGAAGATGGCGCGGTTCTGGTCGCCACCAGCAAGGTTTTCGATACGACAGGGCTCGACGAAATTCGCCTGGCGACCGGCCTGGAGCTTCGACCGGCGTTTGCCCCGGCGGCGGAGATCGACCGCACGGCCAAGCGCGTCCTGGGCGTGGGAGCCGACACGCTCCAGTCGATGGGCGCCGATCAGGAAGATTTCACCGTCATCGAACAGAACGATGAGGACATCGACCTCAACGCCGCCAGTGCCGCTCAGGATGCCTCGATCATCAAGTTCGTGAACCAGATCATGGCCGAGGCACTGGACCTGCGGGCGACCGACGTTCACGTCGAGCCGTTCGAGCATCAGCTTCGCGTGCGCTATCGAGTTGACGGCGTCCTGGTTGAGGCCAACATTCCCGCCTCGGTCCGTCGCTATCACGCGGCCATCGTGTCGCGCATCAAAATTCTCAGCCACCTGGACATCGCCGAAAAGCGTTTGCCTCAGGACGGCCGCATTCGATTGAAAGTCGGCGGGCGCGAAATCGACCTTCGCGTGAGCGTTATCCCGATGATCCACGGCGAAGCGGTTGTGCTTCGTATTCTCGATCGCGGCGACACGGTCCTGGGCCTCGAGCACCTGGGCTTCTCCGGCCGCGATAACGCGGCTTGGAAAGAAGTGCTCGATATGCCCCACGGCATCGTGCTGGTCACCGGGCCGACCGGCTCGGGTAAAACGACCACGCTTTACGCCGCGCTTTCAAAAATCAACAACACTGATCTGAAGATCATCACGATCGAAGATCCCGTTGAATATCAGCTCAAAGGCATCAACCAGATTCAGGTCAACACCAAATCGGGCCTGACCTTCGGCGCGGGGCTTCGCGCGATTTTGCGTCACGACCCCGACGTCTGCCTGATCGGTGAAATTCGCGATAAGGAAACGGCTGAAATTGCCGTGCAGGCATCGCTCACCGGCCACCTTGTTTTCTCGACGCTGCACACCAATGACGCTCCAGGCGCGACGACGCGACTGGTCGATATGGGCATCGAGCCATACCTGGTTGCCTCGTGTCTGGAAATGGTGGCCGCCCAGCGACTGGTGCGATTGATCTGCAAGCATTGCAAGGAGCCGATGTCCGATGCGGATCATGATCGCATCCGCGGGCAATTCGGCGACCAGGTTCCGGACGTGCTCTACAAAGGCAAGGGCTGCCGGCAATGCAACGGCACCGGTTATCGAGGCCGGCAGGGCGTTTTCGAACTGATGCCTGTCTCGGATGAGATCCGCGAAAAGATTCTCCGCCGGTCTTCATCGGGTGAAATCCGCAAGATTGCCATCCAGCAGGGCATGAACAGCCTCCGCGGTGACGGCTGGCGATTGATTCGCGAGGGGCGAACGACTCTGGAAGAAGTGCTCCGCATGACCAAGGATGAAACGATCGCCGTCGGTGCAGAAGCCCTCGGGATGAATGTCAGCGCGATGCATACATAGGAAGTTTCAATATTTGGTATTGGGCGCGGGCCGGTTTGAATGTTGAGAGGTGATCGAGCATGTCGGTTTTTGCGTACACGGCAGTGGGCAGCGACGGGAAGCGGAGCAATGGCACGCTGAACGCCGACACGCGCGCCGCCGCCATCTCGCAGATCATCAAGCAGGGGCTGCATCCGGTCACCATGGATGAAAAGCGGGGCGGCAATGGCAAGGCAGCCAAGGCGGCCGCTCAAGTGGTCGCGCCGCGCGGCGGACGCGTTTCGCAAAAAGCGGTCGAAGGCTTCACCCGCGAGCTGGCGAATCTGCTGGCGGGCGGCGTGCCGCTGGCGCGAGCATTGAGTCTGCTCCAACGCGAGACATCCAACCCGGGCGCGAAATTCGTCTGGACTTCCATTCACGATGACGTGGTCGGCGGCACCGCGCTGGCCGATGCGATGGGCAAGTGGCCCAAAGTCTTTTCGGGCGTCTACGTCGCCATGGTCCGGGCCGGTGAAGCGGGCGGCTTCCTTGAAGTGGTCCTTGCGCAGATCACCGATTTCCGGACGCGCGAGCAGGACCTCAAAGGCAAAGTTAAAGCGGCCATGATGTATCCGATCATGCTCGCGCTGCTGGCAGCGCTGGTCATGGTCGGAATGCTGACCTGGTTCATCCCGCGCTTCAGCGGGATTTTCCAGGAGTTTGGCAGCAATCTTCCCGCGCTCACGCTGGGCATTATCGCTGTCAGCAATGTCATCAAGCACTATGGCTTCTTTGTGCTGGCAGCACTGGTTGTGGGCTTTGTCATGATCAGACGCGCGCTGGCCACCGATACGGGCCGCCGTCGACTGGAAAAGGTGCTCCTGGCCACGCCGGTCCTGGGACGCGTGATCGCCCACTTCGCGCTGGTTCGTTTTGCGCGAATGCTCGGCACGCTCATTGGGTCCGGCGTTCCATTGGTGGCTTCGCTGCGCACCGCCCGTGAAGCAATTGGAAATCAAACGCTTGCCGATACCGTCAGCCATGCCATCGAGCAGGTGCAGCGCGGCGAACCGCTGTCCAAAGCATTGGCCAACAGTCCTCAACTTTTTCCACCCTCAGTCGTTGAAACGATCGCGGTCGCCGAGGAAACCGGCCGATTGGATAAAGAGCTCGTCCGATTGGCCACGGCCTACGAATCGGACCTCGATCGTCAACTGCGGATGCTGGTAGCCGTTGCTGAGCCTTTGCTTCTGTTCATCATGGCAGGCCTTATCGGCACGATTGTCGTGGGCATGCTCCTACCGATCTTTAACCTGCAAGATGTGATCAAGTAGCCGCGGCTCGCTATTCGTGATCATTTACGTCCAACCGGAGAAACTTATGTCAAAATATCATTCATCGCGAGTTCGACGAGGCTTCACGCTGATCGAGCTGCTTCTGGTCATGGTCATCCTCGCGGTCTTGGCCGCCATCGTCGTGCCAAAATTCACGGCACGTTCTGAACAGGCCAGGCAGACCGCGGCCAAACAGGACATTTCCTCATTTGAAACAGCATTGGATGCGTTCGAAGTGGACAACGGACATTACCCGTCCAGCGACGAAGGGCTGAATGCTCTTGTGACCCAGCCTTCGGATGCGACTAACTGGCATCAGTACCTCAAGAAGGTGCCAAACGATCCCTGGAACCATCCCTACGTTTACCGGTATCCCGGCCAGCACAACACCAGCGGTTATGACGTGCTTTCAGCCGGTACGGATGGCCAGGAAGGCACTGCTGACGATGTCACCAATTGGTAGCGATTGAATTCTTCCTCGCAGCACCAAGACAATGTTATGTCCAGCCGACAGCCCAACCTCAAAGCCTTCACCCTGATCGAGCTGCTGCTCATGATGGTGATCATCGCGATCGTCGCCGCCATCGCGGCTCCGACGCTGGGAAACTTTGGGCGGGGCCGGCGGCTGGAAAACGCAACCAATCAGCTCCTGGCGTTCGCGAAATATGCGCAGAACCAGGCGATCATGGATGGCGTGCCCTATCGTTTGAATTTCGATTTAACCACCCGGTCTTACTGGCTCACCGTTGAAATGCCGCCGCCGCTTTCTGATGGCACGCCCCAAGCTCCCGATGGCAATTTCTATGCGTTGAGCAACCAGTTCGCCCAGCAGATCACGCTGGCGGACAACATCAACCTGACGACCAATCTGGTGATGCAGCCCGATGGGATGTATGTCCAATTCGAACCCAACGGCAGGACCGACCCGGCAACGATCGAGCTGACCGATACCGTTTCCAACAACTCCACTTACATCGGCAGCCTGTCGGCCACCGAGCGGTTTCACATTTTCAACGATGATGAGCAGCAGGCGGTGCAACAGTGACGCGTGGGGAAAGCTCCCGATTCGCGGCTGAATTGGGAATGCGGGAAGAAGCGAGTTGCAGCATGTGCAAGGCAAACTTCTCCATCCCGATGTTGCCATCCGCATGTGGTTGCGTGACACGATTGTCGGCTTCTTTCTCCCACCCCGGGAGGCGGAGACGAGCTGCCGGTCGGCGTGGCTTCACACTCGTTGAAGTGTTAGCGACGCTGATGCTCATGACGATTGCGCTGCCGGTCATTCTCCAGACTATTTCAATCGCCACGTCGGCCGCCAGCCTTTCCAAGCGGCGCGTTGAAGCATCGCTGCTTTGCCAGTCGAAAGTGGATGAGCTGATCGCCACCGGCCAATGGCAAAACGGCCAGCTTTCCGGCGACTTCCAGCCCGATTGGCCCGACTACACCTGGACCGCGCAGGTCGAAGACTTCGACGGCGTCAGCCAGGAACTGGATGTCACCATCAACTGGCTGGGCCGGGGCAACATTCAAGATTCCTTGACACTCAGCACCCTCGTGTATCCAAATAATCCGATCACGATGGCCAACGGCGCCGGCGGCGCCAGCGGCACCGGCACTTCAGCAAAGGGAGGGCTGCCATGAAACGGCACGCTTTCACTCTCCTGGAAATGCTGGTTGCCATCGCCATCGTCGGGATCATTGCGGTTTCGCTCTTTGCCACGCTGGGCATCGCATATCACGCTCGGGCCAGCGCCATCGCGGCGATTGAGCCGTCGCGGACCGCCAATCTTGCGTTCGACATGATCCGCGACACGCTTTACTCGGCTCTTCCGCCGCGCGGAATTCTGGCCGGCGCTTTCATTGGCACCGATGGCACCGATGACCGCGGCAACCCGGGCGATGATCTGGTGTTCTATGGAAACGCCGATGCGCTGCAGCATCCCGAAGGCGCCAACGGCGAAATCAACCGGATCGAACTGACCTGGACGGTTCAGCAGGGGTTCAACGATCACGTGCTGGTCCGGCGCACCAGCAACAACCTGCTCGCTACCGATGCCGAGAATCCCGATGAAGAGGTGATCTGTCGGGGCATCTGGGGATTCAATATTCAGTATTACGACAGCAACGCCCAGACCTGGGCCGACAGTTGGGATTCGACCGCCAGCAACAACGTTCTTCCTTCCGCGGTCATGGTTACGCTCCAGCTCGAGCGCCCCGCGCCCAACAACCAGACGCAGATCCTGACCTACACGCGCGTCTTCAGCCTACCCTGCGCGATCTCTTCGACGCTCGATGATGGCACCGACGGCGCCGGCTCGGTCAGCACCAATCCCAATGCCGTCTCCTCGGGAACCGGCGGCACCGTCAATACCAACCCCACGGGAGGCGCTACACAATGATCCGCCAGCGCCCTCAACATCGCCAGGCCATGATCTTTGTCACGGCACTCTGGGTCGTGCTGATTCTCAGCATCATGGCGCTGTTGTTTGCGCGCTCGATGCGCATAGAAGTGCAGGCATCGGGTTACGACGTTTCAGAAGCCCAGGCATCGGCCGTCGAGCAGGGCGCAGAGCAATGGGTGCTGAGCCAGGTGGATAACACCACCGGCGATGCCGTCCAGATCACGCAAAATGAGCAGACCGTTCCCGAGGGGATTCAGGTCGGCCAGGGCTATTTCTTTATCACCACGCCCGATCCGGTAAATCCGCAGAATTATCTTTACGGCATCACCGACGAGGCCTCGAAGCTGAACCTCAATACGGCCACCGAGTCGCAGCTTCTCGCCCTGCCGAACATGAACTATGATGCGGCGGATAGCATCATTGACTGGGTCGATGCCGACAGCAATACGACCAATCAGGGGGCCGAAAGCGATTATTACAACTCCCTGGCCCGCCCCTACAACGCGAAGAATTCGCTTCTGGAAACGCCTGAAGAATTGCTGCTGATCAAAGGCGATGGCGTCAATGGAACCATCGACGAGACGCTGCTGTGGAACATGGACATGAACCGCAACGGTGTCCTCGAAGCCAACGAAGGCAGCCCGCAGGTCGATTCCAATGGGCTGGATACCAGCCGGGGCATCTATCCGTTCATCACCGTCTTCACTGTTGAAACGAACCTCGACAGCAGCGGCATGTCGCGCGTGAATATCAACACCGCGCTGGCCTCTCAAGGTGGTGGCGCTGGCGGTGCAGGCGGAGGTCGGGGAGGCCGGGGAGCACGAGGCGGAAGAGGCGCAACCCGCGGACCTGGGGGGCAAGGCGGCCGTGCTGGAAATGGCGGAGGCCGCGGAGGCGGTGGACCGGGTGGTGGTGGACCAGGCGGCGGCGGTGGCGCAGGCCCCGGCGGGGGTGGCGGCCGAGGCGGCGGGAGTGGTGGCGGAGGCGGACGTGGCGGGGCAGCCCGAGACGTCTCCGCGCAAGCCGTAACGGAACAGTTGGCGCCCGGGGGTGGCGGGGGCGGCGGTGGTGGAGCTCGAGGTGGCGGTGGAGCGGGCGGCGGACCCGGTGGCGCAGCGCCAGGCGGCGGTGGAGGGCCCGGAGGCGCAACTACTCCTGGTGGAGGCACTGCGGGCGGCTCCAGCGCATCGACAAGTCAGTCCTTGCTGCAAGTCCTTGAGACGTCGATGTCTTCGTCTCGGGCACAGCAGATTATGACCGCTGCCGGCCAAGGCCCCTTTACCAGCGTTTTTGACTTTGCCAACAAGACCAAGATGACCGCCAGCGAGCTTTCGCCGATCCTCGACCGCCTGACCACCGTAACAACCTCGACGTCCAGCGGGCTGGTCAACGTGAATACGGCCTCCACGACGGTCCTGACGGCCATTGGATTTGATGCCGGCGATGCTCAGACGATCGTCGCGGCCCGCCAGGGCGCCCAAACCAACGTCGAGGGCGGCTCAGGGATGTCCTGGCTGCTCAATGCGTTGCCGATGTCCAAGCTCGCGCCGGTTGGCGCTCATTTGACGGGCCGGTCGTTTTTTTACTCGGCTGATATCGTGGCCGTCAGCGGAGACGGCAGGGCCTTTAAACGTGTTAGAATTGTAGTCAACGCTCGTAACACGCCGGCCAAAGTTGTGTATCGCAAGGACATGACCGAATATGGCTGGCCCCTGGATCCGCAGATTCGCTATTCCCTGCGGACTGGACAGGGGCTGCCGGCCGGAATTGGAAGTTCCAGCTCGTCGTTAGGTACTACACGTTAAGCAAAAGCAATCGAACCATCAGGTGAATCCGGGTGAAAACGATCCGTAATCATAAACTTCTGGGGATCGCGGTAGGCGACAAAGCCATGCTTGTGGCTGAAGTCTCCTGCACCGGTAACCGCTGCGAAGTGGCCGCCGCCGGCCAATTTAGCTTTGGCCCGGGCCAGTCGCTGCAGCAGCCTGAAGCGCTCGGCCATAGCTTTGCCGAGTTCCTCAAGGAGCGCGGCTTCTCAACTCGCAAGGCCGTCTTTGGTCTGCCTGCCAAATGGATCCTGACCAAAACCAAGGAAGTGCCGGCAGCCGACCAGCGCACCATCTCCGACATGCTTCGCCTCCAGGTGGAGGGCGATGCCATGCCGGAGCTAAAAGATCTGGTCTTCGATTTCACCGGTCACTCGGCTCAGCGGGAAGGCGCCGTGCTGCTGGTCGGAACCCCGCGAAAGCATCTCGATCAAATTGCTGCGTTTGCCCAGGCGGCTCGCATTACGCCGGTAGGAATCACCGCCTCGGTTGCGGCCCTGGCCTCGGCAACCAATCGTGCCAAAAAGGACGCCCTGGTTCTTTCCCTCACGCACGGCGGAGCCGAGTTGGCCGTCCAGCACGGCGGCTTTCCCTCGTTGATGCGACACATCGGCTCAACCTCGGGAAGCGGAGCGCCCATGCTGATGGGCGAGCTTCGCCGGGCTGCATCCAGCCTGTCGCGAAACGGGCACGATCATGGCAACGGCTCGATCCACGGATCGCCTTCGACCAACGGAAATTCCCGTCGCGATCTGGTTCTCTGGGACGACCTGGATGCCGGCGATGAAGCAGGAATCGCCACGTGCCGAACGGCAGGTGAATCGGCCGGGCTGAATGTCGTGGACGGTGATCTTTCGTCCATCGGCGTCTCCGCCGGGTCAAACGGGGCATTGCGCGGCACCGCAGTCGCAGTCGCCCTGGCGGCAGAGACCATCCAGAATCGGCTCGCCATCGATTTCCTGCACACGCGCCTCACGCCGCCAAAACAGCAGCGCTACGATCAGCGCATTGTCATCGGCGCGGCAGCCGGCCTGGTTCTGGTCGCCCTCATCTTCGCTGCCTTCTGGGATGTTCACTCGAAGCAGGCAACGCTGGACGAGATCACCAACAAAGACACGGCAATCGCCAGCCAGGTGAAGGCGGCAAAGAACTTCGTCGAGAAAGTGGATTTCGCAAACAAATTTCACGCGGATGAGGCCCACGGCGCCGATTGCCTGGTCGAGCTGACCAAAATCCTCGACAACGACCGCCTGACGTATGTCACCAGCTTCACGCTTCACGACACGCGCAAGGGCGTGCTCAGCGGAAAGAGCCGGGACGGCGCAAGCGTCGTCCAGCTCCAGACAAAGCTCATCGCCAACCCGCATTTCCACGATGTTGAATTGCTGGACGACCGCGAGACGGCAAATGGCGCGTCGTTTTCCATTAGTTTCCTGTTTGATGTGGACGGCAAGCAGCAGGCCGCCGCGGCCCCGGCCCCCAAAGTCGGCGGTCGTCCCGCGGTCAGGCCGATTAACAAATAAAAGAGTTTGATGCTGACCGTCCGAAACCCGGATGGTCAACGATTGGAGAATCTGTGGCCCTTTCGCAACGAGAACGATACATCGCCATTGGGATGGGTGCGGTCCTGGGGCTGCTCGCCCTGGACCGATTCGTGTATACGCCCTGGGAGGACTCACGCCAGGACCTGACAAATAAGATCCAGCTCGCCCGTGACAAGTTCCACGAAGACAGCGGCATCCTGCATCGAAACGTCGAAGCCCAGGGCACGTGGAAAACAATGCTCACCAACGGGCTGACCGGTGACACCTCGGCCGCGCAGGAACAGATTGTTAAGAACATCCGCGAATGGTCGCAGGCGGCCGGCATGGTTCCGATCGCCATCAAGCCCGATCACGCAACTTCGGATAACAAGAATTACCAGAAGGTGACGGTGCGCTTCACCGCCACCGGCTCGACCGCCTCAATCGGCCGCATGTTGTATCGAACCGAGAATTCCAAGCTGCCGCTGCGGGTCAGCGAAGTTCAGATCACCAGCCGGCGCGAGGGCACCGATGACCTGCAACTGATGATGACGGTCACTTCTCTTTGCCCTGTTCCGGAAAAGAAAGATAATAAGACCACCGTAGCCGAAGCGCCCTCTCGCGGAGGACGAGCATGAAAAAATCGTTGATCTATCTCGCAATCGCCCTCCCTGGCACCGTCGTGCTGGCTCAAAACGCGCCGAACGTTCCTGCGGTAAAACCTGCCGCGCCGGCAACCCAGCCGTCGTCCAATAGCAAGTCGTCCAGCAAGTCCACTCCCGCCCAGACCACCGTCGATGACTTCGGCGGGGCCGCAACTTCCCCTCGCGGCGGCGGTGGCGACGATTTTGGTGGTGGCGGCGGGAGCGCCGATTTCGGCGGCGGCGGTGACTTTGGCGCTGGCGGATTTGGTGGGCGCCGTGGCGGATTCGGGGGCTTCGGCGGATTTGGCGGCCCGGGCGCAGGCTCCGGCACGTTCGAGCCCAAGCTCGAAAACAAATACGCCATCCTCGAAACCCGCAGCATCTTTGCCCGCGATCGGCGCGTCGCCAACACCAGTGTTGCCGGACGAGGCGAAGCCTCCGAATCGACTTTGGCTTTTCGCGGCGCAGCCGTCGAAGACGGAAAATTCGTGGCTTTTATCGAAGACACCGATCGCCAGGCCACGCAAACCGTTCACGTCAACGATCGCGTCGGCCAGGGGCGATGCACCGCCATCACGCTGGATTCCATCACTTACGAAGTAAATGGCGAGCCTCGCGACATCGAGCTGGGATACAGTCTGGCCGGAACCCCCGCGCCGGCGCCGGTGGCAGCCGTTGGCGAGCCGAACGCCCCGGGAAACGGGCAGCCAGGCAACTCGTTTGGCAACTGGTCGCGTAATCGCAATTTCCTGCCGGGCGGCGCGACGATTCCGAACCTTACGCAGGAACAGATCGACCAATTCCGGCAGATGCGCGATCAGCGCCGGCAGCGCGGCGGCGGGCGCCGCTCGCGCGACTCTTCGCAATAGCCGTTTGAACGCGGTGCGGCGGGAAGCTACGCCAACCGCAACTATCAGGTCAGGCTGGGAATGATTCTTTTAGCGGCCAAGGGGCCGCCACATGGGCGATGTCTAATCACGAAAGAAGGGCTTGTATGGGACGTTTCGCTAAATATGCCCGCGTATTGGCGCCGGCCGTCGCGCTTGCAACCGGCGCGATGGTGCTGCGCGCCCAGGAAGCGCCCAGCGGCCAGCAGCAGGAAGTCGCGCAGGCCCGTCCCGATCAACAGCCACAGCCCGACCAGGGGCGTTTTGGTCGCGGCCGATTTGGCCGGGGCGGCCCGGGTGGCCCTAACACTCCCGGCGATCCCAATGCCGCGGCAACCGCTCCCGCCGACGGCGCAGCGCCTGCCACCCAGCCTGCCTTTGGAACGACCGCCCAGCCGGTCACAATTTATCATCCCGCGACTACGCAGGCCGCCAGGGAGATCAGCCTCAATTTCCAGTCCGTGCCCGTTGATCAGGTCCTGAGCTACTTGTCGAAAGCGACTGGCTACACGATCATCAAGCAGGGGACCATGGAGGGCATCCGCATCAGCGTGGTCAGCATGACCCCCATGACCGCGGACGGGGCAATCGAGCTGCTCAACGCCGCCCTCCACGTCAACAATTACGCGGCCATTCAAAGCGAGCACACGATCAAGGTCATGCCGCTGGCCGACGCGATCCACGCCAATACGCCGGTCCACTACGGCGACGATCCGGACAAGGTTCCCGACAACGACATCGTTTCCACGTGGGTCATCCCCCTGAAGAACGTGGACGCCAACAAGCTCAAGACTGAATTGGCGCCGCTGATCAACCCGACAATTACCGCCGACCAGGGGGCCAACTCCCTGATCATGACCGATACCAACTCCAACATTAAGCGCGTCGTGCAGATCGTCAAATCGCTGGACAGCGGCTCGGTCGCCTCCTCCGATATCCAGGTGCTGACGCTCAAGTACGCCAGTGCCGCCCAGACCGCAAAGCTCATCACCACCATCTTCAAACCCGAAAGCCAGCAAAATCAAAACAATTTCCCATTCCCATTTGGCGGACGAGGTCGAGGAGGTTTTGGTGGGCCGGGCGGCAATAACAATAACACCAGCGAAGTGGACGAGGCGCTTCATAATGGCCACGTCAATGCCGCTTCGGATGACCGGACCAACAGCATCATTGTGGTCGCCCCGAAGGACACAATGAGCGTCATTGAGAATTTGATCTCGCGGCTGGATGACAACCCGATACCCGCCACGCTCATCAAGGCATTCCCGCTCAAGAACGCCGACGCCGAGGCAACCACCAAGCTGCTGACGACGTTGTTTGCCGACACGAGCAGCGGGGGCGGGGGCTTTATCGGCCGGCTTCTCCAGGCGGCCTCGGCGGCCGATCAGACCAAGGTCAAAGTCACCGTCGCGGCCGACGATCGCACCAACACCGTCATCGTCACCGCCCCGCAGGAGGCGATGGTCGAGATCGAAAAACTCATCACCAATCTCGACGCCAATCCCGTCGCCAACTCGACGCTGAAGGTCTATGTGTTCAAGTCCGGCAGCGCCTCCAGCGCCGCCAAGCTGATCACCACGACCTTCAATCCCGACGAAACCAGCACCAGCAATAACAGTAACAATGGTGGGGGTGGCGGCGGGCGCGGGTTTCGATCCTTCTTCAGCCTTGGTGGCAGCCAATCCAACACCGGCTCGACCAACCGCAATCAGAAAGTCACCGCCGTCTCCGATGACACGACCAACACCCTCGTCGTCACCGCCCCATCCGACGTGATGAAGCTGATCGACAACATCGTGTTGACGCTCGATACCAATCCCTCTTCCGAGCAGACAATGTTCATCTACCGCCTGCGCAATGCGCAGTCGGCCAATCTCCAGACCGTCCTCAATACCCTCTTTGGAAATACCACCGGAACCAGCGGCATTGGAAATTCCACCACCGGCAACCGCACCGGATCCACCGGCAACCGATCGAACGGCGGAGGGGGTTTTGGCGGCAGCAGTGGTGGCCTGGGCGGCGGTAGCTCCCTGGGTGGCGGTAGCACCTTCGGCAACACCGGGTCCACCATCAACCGCAATTCAACCGGAACCAACGGCAACCGTCTGGGTGGAAACACCGGCGGCGCTGGCAACAGCCAGCAGCGCCCCCAGACCGAATTGACCGGCGAAGTTTTCGTCGTCGCCGATACCGATACCAATTCGCTGCTGGTCACCGCGCCTTTCAAATACAAGGACCAGGTCGTCGAGATCATCAAGTCGCTCGATCGGCCCATCGCACAGGTGCTGATCAAGGTGCTCGTCGCGGAAGTCACGCACGACAATGCCGCCGACTTCGGCGTCGATTTCTCGATCCTCAATCAGCGCCCCAGCGGCAAAGGACTTGTCGTCGGGCAGACGCTGGGCAACAGCAGCTCCTACGCCGCCAACGGCGGCCTGGCCGTCAGCCTGCTGGAAGGCAATCTTCAGGCGACGCTGCATGCCCTGGCCACGCAGGGCAAGCTGGATGTGCTTTCGCGTCCTTACATCCTGGCCAGCGATAACCAGGAGGCCGTCATATCGATCGGCCAGGAAGTCCCAATCGTCAGCGATGTGCGCGTCACCGACACCGGCCAGCTCATCGCGACGCCGACGTACGTGCAGGTCGGCATCAGCCTCGACGTGACGCCGCACATCAACCCCGATGGGCTGGTCATCCTCGATGTCGCACCGACGATCAGTCAGCTCACCAACTCCAACATTCAGATCTCGGCCGGCGTGACTTCGCCGATCTTCGATCAGCGCACCGCCAACAGCCGCGTCGGCATCCGCAACGA
>JANWHF010000047.1 GCA_025450555.1 Tepidisphaeraceae bacterium
ATGGGTGTGCTGCAGCGCATCGCGATCGCATATACGTTTGCGGGGTTGATGTTTTGTTATTTCAAGCCGCGCACGATCGCGATCGTTGGTGTGATCATTCTGTTGGCTTACTGGGGGCTGCTGCGATTTGTGCCGGTGCCGGGTGAGGGGCATGCTTCATTTGAAGAAAAACACAACTGGACCAACTGGATCGATGCCCATTATCTCCCCGGTTACAAATGGGATGGCAATCACGACCCCGAAGGCCTGCTGAGCAATTTCCCGGCGATCGTCACCTGTCTGCTTGGAATGTTTGCCGGCCTGCTGCTGAAAGATGGCCGCGTTCGGCCGGTCATGAAAGTGGTTTACCTGATCACCGGCGGCGCTGCCTCCCTGGGAATAGCGTATCTCTGGAGCTACCAGTTTCCGATCATCAAGAAGCTTTGGACCAGCACCTTCGTTCTCATGGCCGGCGGATATGCGGCCATCGCCTTAGGTCTTTTCTACCTCGTGATTGACGTCTGGAAGATTTCCTTCTGGGCGCGCCCCTTCGTGTGGATCGGCAGCAACGCCATCACGCTCTATCTGCTGTGGCACTTCTTCGATTTCTCGCGCGCGGTCGATCGCTTGCTCGGCCAGAAATTTCAAGAGAGCCATTGGGGAGGCCTCGTCGTCGCGCTGCTGGCCGTCGGCGTCATGCTGATGGTCGCGCGCTTCATGCACAAGCGGCAGATTCTGCTGCGGGTATGATATGCGACTCGATATCGCGCGGGCCTGATCTAATCCAATTATGGCCCGTTAGAAACCGGCTCCTGCGACAGGTCCTTCACCAGCACTCCACCCAGATCCAGTTCCTTCGCCTTCACGCCATTGGGAACGAGGAAGGCGAGCACGACTTCCGAAGGCGTGCCGCCGCCGGTGACGTTCAGGGCCTCGGCTTCGTAATCGGTGGAGTAGCTTGCCAGCAGATGAGCGGTCTGGCCCTGGCCCATCAAAGCCCACACCCCATGCGCCTTGAGGCGCTTGTTGTCGGTGGTGACCAGTTCGAATTCTGGAACTTTCTGTGCCCAGGTTTCGTCTTTGACGGTGCCGCTGAGCTGAATCAGCGTCTGCCCGTCAGGAACGGAAAGCTCGCGCGTCTTAAAATCGCCTTTAGCCAGCGCGGCCAGATCAGCCACGGGCTTCACGGTCAACGAGAGGAACTTGCGGTCCTTGACGATGGCTTCGACGCCCGTAGCCGGAACTTCAATCGTCGGCTTTGCCAGATCGGCTTCAGGAACCGCAACCGGCGCGGGAAGAAGTGCCGATTGGCTGATCTTCTGGAAATTGAAGACGCCGCCGCCAATTGCGCCAACATTCGCCTGTGCGGAGGTGAAGCTGCCACGGGCATTATCCTGTGGCGGCTTTTTGATTGGCGTGACCGCCTGATTCACGCGTTCGGTGACGGTGTTCGCCTGCGGCTTAGGCTTAACAGCGGGAGTCGCGGGTTTGGCATCCGGATCCCATGCCACCATGACGCCCAATGTGGTGCCAGGCTGCAGCGGCTTAGGCTCTGGCGAAACTGGCTTACCCGCGAGGTCTTCGCGGAAGGTGCGCTTCACTTCGATAAATGAGCCGGGCGCAAGGCGATTGCCGCTGCCAACTTCGATTTTGTCCACCACGTAAAGCAGATCGACGGCACAATGGTCCGCAGTGCTCATGTCGCAAAAGAGGAAATCATCGGGCTTGGTGACGTAAAGCTTCCCGTTTTGAACGACGCCCCACGGATAATAATCACCCAAAGCTTCGGTGCCGGTGTCCGGATCTTTTTGCATCCCGACGAGCCGGATGGAGCCGGGGCTGAAGCGCACGAGGTGATCGACCTCGCTGGCCGATCGATTGAAAACAACACGCGCCACGAGCAGCTCGGTGTCTTTCCCGACACGTTGGCCGTCCCCGTACGTAACGCCCGGCGCGAGGGTGCCCTTCAGCTTAGCGTGGAACGGCTTGTCGCGAACGGTATCGGGAAGATAGTCAACCGTGTCGATGCTTGGCAGGCTGTAAAGGCTATCAAAGGCGACCGGCGGGCCAAAGCCGGTGCGGCTCAAGGCAACGATATTACCGTTGGCCTGAATGCCGGCGCGCTGGCCGTACATTTCGGCCAGAAAGGCCGGATGAATATCGCTGATCGGCTGGCTCCCGGACAGCGAGCCCCCATCGCTCAGGTGTGCCAGCGTTCCCATCACAATGTCATCGACGGGCGGGTAGACCATCTGGCGATCGTTCGAGTCAAAACCGCCGAGCTTGTTGGATTGCAATTCGTCGACGACGTTGCTGTCTTCCTGTCGGATGTTCTTTTTAATTGAGGCGCCGCGCTGGGCAACGGTCTTGAAGCGGGTATATCCGCCGATCGAAGCATTGAAACCCATTTCCTGGGCCGCGATAACGAGGATGCCGACCGAAAACACCGCCGCGATGAGCCCCATCACGGCGGCGCCGACTTTATCGATGCCCGCCGGTAGCTGAATACCGCCGGGAATGGCCTTGTCGAAAACGGTCCGCAGGATGATGTAAATCAGCGCAAAGAGTGCGACGAGCACGCACGCGTCGGCGGCATTCGGAAGGATGGCACTTTTGAGTATGTAGTTTTCGGCGATACTTTCATGCCATGAAAAGGCCAGCACCGCCGCAAGGATCGCCAGGATGGCCGAAAGCGTGGCGCTGAAAAAGCCCTGGAGATAGTGGACAAAGACGACGGCGATAACCAGGAGAATAACAATGATCGAAAGAAGCATGGGAGCCTTTATTTCAAATGGGCCGCGGAAAGCCTGCAGGTAACCGTCATGAATTCTGGAACATCAGGTTGCCGTGGCGGGCGCGGGACGCCGGGGCGCCGATTTGCTGCCACCGTCACCGCCATCTTCACTGCCTTCGCCGCTGCCTCCGCTTCCCTTGAGCACGCGCAGCACTTCCTGCACGCTGGTTTCGCCCTTCTCCACCAGCGCAAGCGCCTCTTCCTGCAGGTATCGACCGCGCTGCTTGCGGAAGGCCTGATTCAGATTCTTGCCGGCGGCAACCGCTTCGCGCATTTCGTCGTCAACCACCAGGAATTCAAAAACGCCCATGCGCCCCTTAAAGTGCAGGTCGTTGCAGAATTCGCAGGGGATTGGCCTGCCTTTAGGATCTCGTAGCGGCTGAGTTCTAGCCTGGAAAAGCTGCGAAACCTTTTCCGGATTCATGTTGAGCTTGCGGAGGGTGCTGGCATCGGGGGCATAGCCGACCTTGCAGGCCATGCACAGTTTTCGCAGGACGCGGCCGCTGATGACTAGCTTGAGCGCCTCGGTGGCCAGGCGATTGTCGCCTACCAGACGACGCCATTGATCTAATGCTTCGAAGGTGCTGCCGGCTCGCATGCAAACATAAAGACGTTTGCCAGACTTGGCGGCCTCGATGATCGAGGCGGCTGTCTTGGGATCCTCGACTTTGTCGATCAGCATTACTTCAGCTTCCTGGCTGATGACCCAATCCATCAGCTTCGCTTCCTCGCCCGCGGCGGCATTGGGCGCAAGCTTGTTCTGGGTGATTCCATCGATGTCTTCTTCAGCATTTCGCTCGATGGTCTGGATGAACTGGAGGACCGAGTCATGCGCCTTGAGCACTGAATAGGCAAGGCTGGTGAGACCCTGGCCCTTGGGCGTGCTGAGAAGAACGAGGCCGGAGTTTTCCTGAATGGAATCCTTGAGGACTTTCTTCTGGGCGTCGGTGAAGCCGAGCGTGTCGATCGAGTAATCGTGGCGGCGCTTGGGATCGACCATCAGGCGGGCATATTCACCGGCAGTTGTACCGGCAGTCTGGATCTTCATCTCACGCTTCTTGCCCTCAAAGTTGGCCTTGATGGTCCCACTTTGAGGCTTGCGGCGATCTTCCACATTCAGACCCGCCGACCATTTCAAATAAGCGATGGCATCCGCGCCTGCGGCGCGCTCGAGCGTCACGCCCTTATAGGGGAACATGTCCACCCAGTACTTCACACCAACGCCACCCGCATCCGGCGCCAAGTCAATCTGCTCAGCGCTCTTGAACAGCGGCTCGGTGAGGGCCTGCTGCATTGCTTCGTAAGCCGCTTTGTCCGGTGACTCATCAGCCGGACGTGCAACTGGCTTGCCGTCCTTGATGAGCTGAACCTTGCCTTCTTCGGCCTTGACTTCCTGCTTGCCCTTGAAGCTGGCCAGCCAGGCCTTGAATTGCTTTTTGAGGTCTGCCAGGCCCACCATCTTGTTGCGCAGATGGAGGTAGATTCCGGCTTCGATGCCGAGGATCACAACCAACGCCAGGAAAGCGACGATGAAAGGCGTCAGATAAAAGAACAGCGCAAACGCCAGCACCAACCCCCCAAGGAAGCTCATATTCAGGCTGATCCGCGGGAGGTGGGCCCCCACCGCATCCTTGTCCGCCCACGTCATGAGGCGGGCCCACACCAACAAAATAATGAGTACCGGAATGACCTTCAGCGTGCTGATGTAGCCGCCCGGCTGCACCGCTGCTAATACGTGCAACGAATCCATCAAGGCTCCTTCAGGAGGGCATTTACAAACGAGGGCAAACTTTCGGTGATAAACGACGCTCACCCCTTTGTAAGGGGCCGCATCGCTGAAGCAAGTCGAGGGCAAATTATAGCGACAATTCGGCTTGGGGAGAAGAGGTAGCTCGTTCAATCTGAAACGCGAAGAGGTCCAAATCGAAATCAATTCTGGTCAAGCGATTCTCCCATTCATGCATGGCACGAAGAGCAGTGCGACGTTGCCTGCTTACATGCGTCAGGCGCCCGGACGTTACACAATGTTACAAAATGTTACTGTTACACTTTTTCAGAGGGTCGAAATTGACGATACTTTTTAATGTAACTTCATGTATTTTATTGACTTAAGTAATGTTACAGTGATCCGCGGCGCGCCACATTTGGCGTTCTGCCAAGCGGGTTTCGATCAATCCATCTTGATGCTCCCCGCATCATCGCTCGGCGTGCTTCGCTTGCGGGGGACGTAAACTTTTTCATTTTCGCTCAGCGGCTTCTCGCTCATCGGGACGATGATCGTTTCTTTTTCTCCGCCTCGACGCACGACTTCGATGGTTTTGCCGATGTCGGCGGCCAGATCGCGTGCTGACAACCCGCCGGTGGCGAGCATCAACAGCCCGATCGCGCAAATCACAAGGAGCGCGTCGACAACCGCAACGAAAGCATGAAAAGTGCTCTTCGGGTCAGAAGAAGTGGCCAGCGCATCGAGGAAAATTGCCAGCAGAATGACCACTAGCGCCCCGTAATACTGTGGTCTGCTCTTCACGAGGCTGGGAAACACGATGCAGGTAAAGATGAATGCCACGACTGCGGTGATGACGCCTTGCATAGGCCTTCCTGAAAGAGTCCGTCCATCAATGCGATAACAGTGCACCTTTTTGTGCAACAGGATCATACGCGCTGTCTTGGCGCTGTTCGATTGCAAACGGCTTATTAGCCCAACTAATTGGCGTTGCGGTGAGGAACGGCCAAACTCCCGCCCCGCGCGGAAAATCGGCGGTGCGGATCGCCACGTCGGCAGTGCGCAGCCCATCGTTCATCGTCGCATGCTTTGGCAACAGCATGAGCTTCCATTTCCACAGATCCACCGGCGGCAGGCAATACGGCGCCGGTTCGGCAAAGATCGCCATCGTTGTGGACCCATGTTGTTGAAGTCGCGAAATTCGCCGTCCCAATTGGATGCGATCGCTTTGCGGCCGGCAGTCGCGGAGAAAACCATGGAGATAGGACGCGCCGGGAATCAGCGCGGTCAGCAGGAGAATGATCCCGATGACCGTCCCGCACTGTCGCGGCAAAAAAGTGGCGAGGGCCGCGAAGGCTTC
>JANWHF010000048.1 GCA_025450555.1 Tepidisphaeraceae bacterium
CCGCAGTCTCCCGCCCATTCCCGCGGGTCAATCGCCCGGCGGCGCGTGGCTCCTGTTTGCCTATCTCGTTTATGCCGAGCGGCTCGCGGAGTTGTACGAAGAACATCATCGCATTCTCGAGCAGGCGGCCGACCCGATCGAATGGGAAGTCTTCCGCACTGCCGTATTGCAAAGCCAGGGCTGGGAGATCGCCCGCGTCTGGACGCCCCACTTCTTCCGCGATCGCTCGGGCGTGACGACAGGCATCATCAAACAGTCGCAGGCGATGCTCGCGCAGGAAGATGATCCAGATTCAATTCGGACCGTGCCGCAATGAAAGCTGCTGGAGCTTATAAAAGCCTTTCCTCCAACAGATTTATTGCTCGCATCATCGGGATACGGCGGGCGGCGTGGAAGGAGTGCACTATAATGAAGTTTGGTTTTCGAAAACCATCCTTGCGGAATAGCATCGCCGCCCGAACTTCGCTTAAAAGATATCTGCGCCACTCTCTGGGCCTGAAGGCGCCACGCGGTTGGGGATGGCTCACGAATCCCAAAAAGGCTGCATACAACCGCATTTACCACCGCACCACGTTTGGCTGGCAAGATCTCTTCAAACCGCGACGGCGAAGATCGTCACAGGGCTGCCTCGTAATGATTGTCCTTTTCGCAGCTGGAGGTGCCGCCCTTTTTTGGGCATTCGGGACAATTATCAATATCGCGGGATTACGCGTTTGACGAACCGGACGCTATACTTAGTTTGACGTCTTCTTTCCGAACGATACCGCCGAAATTGGCTTAACATTCAGCAGCGCCGCAAGATATGAACTTAACGTGTCCGATTTGGTCATCTCGCGGATTCGCTCCAATAGTGGGCCTTCAATGCCAGCGTAGCGCATTTTGAGCAACCCCTTTTTCCAGTCAGAATTTTTCAGAACGTAATCGCCAATCGGCCGATCCGTGTGGATCAATGTCAAAGCTCCCTGACGTTTCCCCTCAAGGTGATAGCCTATCCAGTCCCGCGCGTGTTGGGTCAGCATCCCCGGCAAGTCGGTTACTCCGGCATCTTCAGCGGCTGAGCTGTTTCGCGATGCCCAAAAGCTAAAGGCATCTTCCTTTTCATTCATTGTAAAGTCGCCTGACGGCACCGCCCGGAAGATAATAAAGACTTCGGACACAAGGCGGTCCAAGATCGTACTGGTGGTAAGAATCGCGAACGGATAGCCCTTTTTCTGGATGTATGCACCCTCATAGAATTCGACCACATCCACGCCGTCAGTATCCGACATGGCTCACTTCCCTTCGTCTTCGCTGGGCTTCTTGGCAGCATTGTGCCGACTGAACGCTTTGCGGTACTCATCAACATTGGCGAAAATAACGACCGATTCAATTCGGCTTGCGGGCACATAGGCAACTCGGCCGTTCGCCCATGCCGCGTCTGTTACTCCGATCCCGATCCCCTTCAGGCATGGAATCCCGAAATAAGTGGCGTGTTCAACTTTCGTGAGAACTGGTCCCTTGCCGTTTTCGACGATAATCGCGTGGATCTGCTCGGGCGGGAAGGAATCGTCTTGGCTCATGACTTCTTTCTCTTTCCTGGCTTGCTGGCCGCGACGCGCTTAGCGTCCTCTTTGCTGATCTGAAAAATCCCTTGGATGGCCTGCTCCGGCGTCAGCGGACAGAGGCTCAAGTTACGGGTCGCGGGACTGCGAGCGTCGGTCGGCATTGGCTTCTGTTTTGGGGTGAACATGCTGCCATTGTAAGCCCGCAATACGAGCCGCAAAATTTTTTGTGCCAACAGCCATTCCCTTACCAAAAAACCAAATGTAGCATATTGGAAGTGATATCCACTACCTATTGTATATGGCCGGTTCAGTCAGATTGGCACAACTTTTCCACCTTCTGTCCACTGATTGCCAACACATGGCGGCACGAAAACCACGGATATCGCCTTATTCGTGTGGACAAGTCGCACTTCCCCTCCATTTCGCCCCGCAACGCGCAAAGACGACGGGAGATGCCTTTATGATCTTAAACAACCGTTTTTTCAATGGATCAGACATTACGACCGATAACTCGGGCATTGATAAGATTGGGTTGCCTATGGGATCGCAAGAAAAATCCCAAGACAGTTGCACGGCGATTCGCCCGGGCATGTACAGGCACTTTAAGGGAAAGCTCTACGAGGTGCTGGCGCTGGCTCCCCTAGTTGATTCTCCTCACTGCTATGTAGTCTACCGTCCCCATTACGGCAATCGAGCTTGGGTCTTGCGACCTTATGCTCAGTTTACCGAGATGGTTTCACGCAATGGTCGCACGCAACCACGATTTCAATGGATTGGTCCATCTCCAATCCATGATCCATCACCGAGGCGCCGGCGGATTCTGTTCAGAAGCAAAATAATCCTCCACATCGCGTCGCGTAAAGGGTTGTCCTGGATCTTTGGCAAACACCGCAGCCCAAATTCCGAACGGAGCGGCAAGAGCCGTTACCGCCCACAAAACGAAAGTCGGCCAGTGATAGGGCGGTTTAATCGCGGCGCCCACTGATGCTCCAATGGGTATCAATAGAATTATGCGGCATGCGGCGATCAATCGCTTTCGCCATGTAATTCTCTTCGTATCTCGGTCAGCGAACCATTCCATCACCTCCTGCGCGCTTGTGATCTGATTGCTTTTCAGTGTGGCAAAAAAATCAGCGAAGCGATCAGTTATCTCTGCTCCAAGATGACTAAATGCGTGAAGAAACTGTTCTTGCATGGCTTCCGGAACCTGAACTTGCCCAAAGGATTTCCGAAGCCCTGCCAAACTCTTATCGAGCCAATATTTTGACGGTCCACCTTCATCATTATGGTACATGTCATCGGGGTCGCTGCCATACGGTTTTATGCTTTGACTGCTGACCTGCATCACGAGCAACTGGCAGATTCGCATATAGGGCGTAAGAGTAATTGGGAAGTTTCCGTGATTAACCAACTGCAACGGCATATGTCCCCTCCAGCCCGGGTTGATGAAATCACCCGTGCAATGGACGGATAGGCCCAGGCGAGCATAAGTGCTACGGCCCTCTAACTTCCCCGCGTAGCCATTGGGTATCGTAAATTTCTCGAACGTTCGCCCGAGAATCATTTCGCCTGGACGAACAGAGACGCCTTCGCCGTCATGGAGCCATTTCGCATTAAACAGCCGCCTGATTTCAATTGCGCCCGGCGAGGCGCTTCGCAGGTCTAATGGTCGGCGGGTGCGCTTCTTCAATACCCAAAAACAGCGGTCTAAACGTAGGTCAATGGAGCATGGCCGTAGTTGTTCCTCCAGATTGAATGGCCGTTGGTGGTCACTTGTCTCAAACTGAAATTCCGCGACAAGCGGCGTTAGATCGCGATCTGACAGGATCATAAGTGGTCCATAGAGGAAAAATGGTTTAGTGGTTTATGATGGGACACATTCTAACACGGCGGCCACTCTTTACGCGAAACGCACTCAAGCCGAAAAAAGTACGGAGTTGGGGAATAATCGCCCAACTTTTTCGTTTGGTTATTGTCTGGTCTTCGATATAATGCCAATGCGAGCGTGGGAATCGCTGCGCGCGGGCATTCCATGAGGTCCGGCATGCAAGAGAGGCATATATGGCAAACGAGGCAAAGACAGTGCGACTGCGGGAGCCGGCATTGGATGGGAGTTGGAAAAAAATCGAAAAAGTGATGCAAAACGATGCATTATGATGCATGACTTGTGGAGTGGGTTTCGAAGATGCACAACATGTGGTGTATCGCGTCCAACGCATTGAATCGACTCATGGTGGGCAAACAGCGCACGGCGCGCACGTGTCGCGCGTCCGCGCGCATCCGCAATGCCCAGTTTAGCCGCCCGGCCTGCAGTGAGCTTGTCGAACCTGCTTGTCGGGCGCGATCACCCTTCGCGGCGTCGCAGGAGCGACGCCCTCCAGCATGCGTCGCACCGTGCAACATCCGCGAAAATGCCAAAAATGTTGCGTTTTGTTGCATTTTGTTGCATCGAGTTACATGTGGCACAGAGAACAAGCGCGGTTTGGCGACTATCTCATGAGCGATGCATCATGCACCGGCCAAAAAAGGGCGCTCCCCAGGACTTGGCGGCCCGCTTCCGCTTCATTTGTGGCCCGGTTGCCGGCTGCGCGCAAAGACATAGAATCTCCCGTTCCTCGCACCAGGAGATCAATGCCCGCGGAAATTCGGATGCCTCAGCAGAGCGACACCATGACCGAAGGGACGGTCGTGAAGTGGCTGATCAAGGAAGGCGACAAAATCAAAGGCGGCCAGACCATCGCCGAGATCGAAACCGACAAAGCCACGATGGAAACCGAAAGCCAGGAGGCGGGCACCGTCGCGGCAATTCTGGTGCGCGAAGGGCAGAAAGTTCCGGTCGGCACGGTATTGGCGGTGCTCGCAACGGGGGCGGAAAAGGTGGAGGATTTGAAGAAGCAGTATGCATCCGGTGCCAAACCGGCAACCGCTGCACCAAGCGGCTCCTCACCGGCCAAGGCCGCGCCAGCACGGACTGCTCCGGCTCCGGCGACGGGCGTGGGAATGCCCAGAAAACCAGCGGCCGCGCCTTCGCCCGCGCCGGCTGCGCCATCGAAGCGATATGATTTTGATATCGTCGTGATCGGTGGCGGCCCCGCGGGTTATGCGGCGGCCATTCGCGCGGGGCAGCTCAAGAAGCGCGTGCTCTGCATCGAAAAGGAAAACCTCGGCGGAACGTGCCTGAATTGGGGCTGCATCCCCACCAAGGCCTTGCTCGAAGACGGCGCTTTCATCCGCAAGCTACGCGATGAAGGAGCGGAGCATGGCGTCACGTATCAGAATTTGTCAATCGATTTTTCAAAGCTGATTGGTCGAAGCCGGAAGGTGGCCGACAAATTGCAGAAAGGCGTCGGCTGGCTGTTTTCAAAATATGGCGTGCAGCATGAAATGGCCGTCGGCCAGCTCCTGGGGCCGCACCGCGTGAAATACCAGGGGAAAATTGGATCGAAGGAGGTATCAGCCGATCATGTGATCATTGCCGTCGGGGCAAAATCAACAGCGCTGCCTTTCGCACCTTTCGATGGCAAGCGCATCATCGGCTCGCGCGAGGCGATGACGCTGCCGACCCAGCCCAAAAGCATGGCGATCATCGGCGCCGGCGCGATTGGTTGCGAATTTGCTGATTTTTACAATGCGGTCGGCGTCAACGTCACCGTCATCGAGATGCTGCCCAATCTTCTGCCTAATGAAGATGAGGAAGTTTCGCTGCTGCTCAAGCGCATCTTCGAGAAGCGCGGCATCAAGGTTTATCTCAAAACCAAAACCGACAAGATCGAGAATACCGCCAATGGTGTGAAGCTCACGCTTTCAGGAGAGACGCAGGCGACGATCGAAGCCGATGTCGTGCTCGTTGCCGTGGGCGTCACTGGAATGGTCGAGGGACTCGTGGGCCCCGGCTGCAATCTGGCGCTCGAGCGCAATCGCGTGAAAACCGATCACGAATATCGGACAAACCTGGAAAATGTCTGGGCCGTCGGCGACTGCATTAGCATCCATTGGCCCGAGCACATGTCGATGGGCGGCTATCGCCATCCGGATCTGGCGCACGTCGCGCATCACGAGGCGGTCAACGTCGTCGAGCATATCTGCGGCGTTTCCGACCACACGCTCGATTACAAATTCACGCCGGGCTGCACCTACACCCACCCGCAGGTGGCCAGCATGGGCTACACCGAGAAGCGCGCCCGCGAGGCCGGCAAGCAGATCAAGGTCGGCAAATTTCCCTTCAGCGCCAGCGGCCGGGCCCTGGCGGCGGGTGAGCCGGCAGGCTTCGTCAAGCTGATATTCGATGCCAAGTATGGCGAACTTCTGGGCGTCCACATGATCGGTGAAAATGTCACCGACATGCTCGGCGAACTGGTCGTGGCGCGAAATCTGGAAGCGACCGAAGAGGAAATCCTGCAGGCCATCCACCCGCACCCGACCTATTCCGAAGCCATCATGGAAGCCGCCGCGTCGGCTGATGGAAAGGCCATTCACATTTAGTCGCAAAGCGCATGAACAATGGATTCACCCCGCGATGATGATCCGAATCCCGCCGACCGCACGTCCGATGGCTTCAACGTGCGCTATGCCGGGCAGTTCGGCTTCGCATTGCTGAGCTATCTGCTGGTGGACATGGGGCTGATGCTGCTGATGGCCATTCGCTTCGAAGGCCAGCCGCCGATGCGGATGATGATCCCGACAGCCGTCGGACTTGTTGTGCTGCTCGGATTTGCGATCTTTACGCGCGTGCTGTTTGGCTGGCGCGGCGTGCTTGCCGGCGCGCTGACCGCGACGATCACCATGATCATTTGCGGCGCGGTCGTTCTGCTGCTGATCACACGGTTCAAGGCGCAGGGCCTTTAACAGAGCGATGCACTTTTATCTTGGGCTTCACCTATTTATTCAATTTGGAAACGGTCCCAGAAACATTACCTTGGCTTTGGGGAGAACCCGCATGGGCTTGCCATCGAGCTGGCCGAAGGCACTCCATGCCGGTTTGCTCAGATGGCTCTTGCCTTGATGGATTAAGTTCCAAGTCAATGGATCAATCCCTTCGATTGATGCAGTCGATCCATCCTGCTGGGTAACGAAGATCGACGGCACGCCATGGTCACCGGAATACTTCTGAACCACCCCATCGAGTTTCTTCGCCATCTTCTGTGCCTGATTCACTCGCCCGACAATGGGAAAGGCGACAAAAGGCATCAGAAAAATCGTCGCCGCGCGGAGATAGCCTCCGTATCGAACTGGCTCCTTCTCCGGCCTGTTTGAGGGAACGCTACTCAGGGTGAGCGTTTCCGTCACGATGCCTGCGCCCAGGCAAAGCAGCTCGGTCCACACGCTACGGAACGGCACGCTGAAAACGAGGAAATCGTAGATTATGCAGATGACAATCACGCCGCCGAAAAACGATTCCGTGCGCACGCGTTCGGGAATCAGCGCCTGGCTGAGCAGCACGCCAATAATGAACGGCCCGAAGAACGCCAATAGGTCAAGCAACATCCGGTTGCTAGAGATTACACCAGATCGACCTCCCGGGCACAAAATGAATTACGCGAAACGCCCACGCAGTCATGGCGATTCGATCCATCACCCAAATGGATATTTATCGAGAACTGCAGCAATTTACGGCTGAGAGGTAGACCTCGGCCGTTTATCCTGGCCTTTCGCCTCGCCCGGGTTGTTTGCTTCATCCAGCTCACGCGCTCTGCGATCGTCTTCGGTTTCCTCGGCATTGATCTGCCGAAGTTCCTGCTTGTTCGGCACGGCTTCTTCAATCTTGTCGCGCGAGCGCGCGGGAATGGCTTTGTTATTGTCGAGCCGCCCCATGCCGGATTCTTTTTCGGGTTTCGCCCGCTCGTAAG
>JANWHF010000049.1 GCA_025450555.1 Tepidisphaeraceae bacterium
ATTTTGGATGCTATTGCCGACTCTTTCTGGGTCACTGCCGTCCGATGATTCGGCTCAAGCAGCCGGCTCATTTGGTCGATAAATTCCTGAAGTGCGATTGTTCTGTCACGCGCGGAGAAATTTACGCGCTAAGAGAAGTTCAGTCGCGGCCGAGTCCTTCCACTTACTCCATCGAGGCGACGCGAATGCTTTTAACCGCGGGCCAGTTCAAAGAGATGATTGCCAGCTTGCGAACGCCTCAATCCAAAGGCGATCGCCGCAAGTCAGCGCGCCTCCAGGTGCAGGCTTCCACGCTGATCGCTCCGCTGACAGCCAAGGGACATGACGAGCAATTCACTGTTTTGGCCAAGGATATTTCTTTGGAAGGCGTCGGGCTGCTTTCATCCGTCGCACTTCAGGCGGGGCAGCAGATTCTCATTCACCTGGCCAAGGAAAAAGGCGAGACAGCGTACGTCGTCTGCACCGTCATGCACTGCTCGGAAATCGCCGACAGCGTCTATTCGCACGGCGTGAAATTCGATCGCATCATCAAGGGTGACGCCAGCAATTCCAACAGCCCCAGCCGCTCGAAGGAAACGTTTGAAGCGGTACTCGCCTGAGCGGCGACGCCGCTCTTCTCTCAACCCTCGGCAGGCCACTCATCCCCTTGGCGGCTCGGAAGAAACCGGCATCTCCTGATCGGATGCCTGCGCTTCGGGGGCAGGCGGTTCAGCCGACGGTTTTTCCTTCACTTCCAGGTTTCCCGTCAGACTGGATTCGTCCATGCGATGCTGAATGACGCGCTGGAGATGTTCGCACGTGCGACCTTTGTAAAGGCCCATCAGCTTTCCATTGACGTACACTTCGCATTCGACCGGCGGAGTGCCGGCATCGACCGCGGTCTTCACCGATTCGCCTTGTGCGCTTGAAAGCAGCGTCCCAATCTTTCCCTTGGCTCGCCGCTCCGCAGGATCGAGCTTTTCGGGCGAGCGCTTGCGCGGCGCCCGCGGCTTGGAGGCCGAGTCAGGTTCGCTCTCGGTATGCTTGCCGCGCGAATTGATGGCGGTTTCCGGCGGAAGATCTTCGGGGATGAACAGCATTCGGCCGCAGCTTGGGCAGAAAACCAGCTCGTCGCGCGAATGGAGCTTGTTGTAAACGTCGGTGACCAGATCCATGTTGCAGGCGCCGCAGGCATATTCCTCGCGACGCCGATCGGGCTTGAGCAGGGGGCTCATGGCCTCGCCTTCGTAGCGCTCGGCAAGCCGCTCGAACGCATCGCGCAGCTTGGCCGGAACGGCGGCCGCCGCCTCATCGCGCGCGGGTCGCAGTGCATCGACTTCCGCCTGCAACGCATCGAGCGTCTGACCCATCTGCTCGCGCATCGTCGAGAGCTTCGCTTGCTCCGCCTCGGCCAGCGCTGCCAGGTCCTTGACCTCCGCCTGAAGCTTTTCGACCGTTTCCATCTGCTTAAGCAGCTCATCTTCCAGTTTGCCGCGATCCACCTTCTCGGTGTTGATCTCGACGAGAAACGCCTGATATTCCTTGTTGTTCTTGGCCACCTGCTGCTGAGAGCGAAGGCGCTCGATTCGGGCATCGCGCGATTTCACTTCCAGCTCGAGCTGCGCGGCGGAAGACTGCTGCTCGCGAAGGTGGGTCTGTGCTGCTTTGAGTTTTTCGTTGAGGTCGGTGACTTTGCGGTCCTGCAGACGGACGTTCTTGCTGGCGGCATCGAGCCGCCCCTGCGCTTCGCGGAGCTTTTGATCGGCTTGGAATAGTTTGACCAGGGAAATGTTGGTCGGACCCATTTCTGCAATTCCTTTGCTCAATCGTCATCCGGCCCTTGGCCGGGCCGAACGAGGGAAAGCTATTCATTATGCAAAGTCTTGAGCGAATGAAAAGGGCCGGGCGGAAATCGTTGCAAGTCGCGCCACGGGGCGGGCTTGGCCAATGCCGGCCGCGGTTTGAAATCTCAGACCTCAAATTTGAAATCTCAGATTTGAAATTTGAGATCTCAGAGGAAGGCCAGCGTTGGTCGCACAACAGGCCGGCGAAGCGTTGGGTAGTGAGATCGAGGCGAGCCATGCGCTCCAAAGCACCCGTCGAACTGACCCAGGGATTGTCATGATGACAAGCGCCTTTCGATTTTTGATTCTGCTGACATTGCTCATTGGCGTCGATGCGCGGGGGCAGGAGACAACGCTTCCACCCGATGTGAAAGTCGTCTGGGACATGAGCCGGGCGTGGCAGCAGACCACGCCGACTCGGCAGCGGATCTGCATCAATGGCCTCTGGCAATGGCAGCCCGCTAACGATGCAAATCAATCGGCTCCGCCATCGGACGGCTGGGGCTACTTCAAAGTGCCGGGCTGTTGGCCGGGGATCACGGATTATCTGCAGAAAGATTCGCAGACCGTCTTTGCCAATCCGAGATGGAAGAATGAGCGACTCCAGGATGTGAAGGCGGCCTGGTATCAGCGGGAAATCGAGATTCCCAAGGAGTGGAGCAGCCGCCGAATCACGCTGTCGGCCGCTTTCGTCGATTCGCTGGCAATGGTTTATGTCGATGGAAAACAGGCCGGTACGATCCGATTTCCTGCGGGCGAGGTCGATCTTTCCGCACAATGTCAGCCGGGGCAAAAGCATGTTCTCTCGATGCTGGTCAAGGCGCTGCCGCTCAAAGATGTGATGACTGCCTATCGCGACACCGCCAACGCCAGGCAGATCAAAGGCGAAGTTCCCCGCCGAGGTCTGTGCGGCGATGTTTACCTGATCTCGACTCCAACGACCGCGCGCATTGCTGATGTGAAAATCGAAACGTCGGTTCGTAAAAGCGAATTGACAATTGATACGGCATTGGATGGTCTGGCGGATGGCCGCCCTTATGTTCTTAAAGCTGTGATCAGCCAGGGGCAAAAGATTGCCGAGTTTTCGAGCGGCTCCTTTACAAAGGCGGATCTCGCTGACGGTCAATTCCGGTTTTCTTCCAAATGGAAGCCGGATCAGCTCTGGGACATCGATACGCCGCAAAACCAGTACACAGCGCAGCTTTCCCTGACGGATGCGAATTCCAATGTGCTGGACGTCAGTTGGCCAACTCCGTTCGGCTTTCGCGAATTCTGGATCGACGGCAAAGATTTTTACCTGAATGGCAGCCGGATTTATCTCTCGGCCGTTCCCATCGACAACGCGCAGATCGGCGCCGCTTCGGCCAATTACCAGGCCGTCCATGAGACGCTCGAACGGCTCAAGCGCATCGGCATCAATCTCGTTTACACGCACAATTACGATTGCCTGCCTGGCTCGCACCTCGAATTCGATGAGTTGCTGCACGCAGCCGATGACGTCGGCATGCTCGTCTCCTTCACGCAGCCGCATTTTGCCCAGTACGACTGGATGGCCGCCGATGCCGACCAGCACAACGGCTATGCCGATCACGCGGCCTTCTACGTTCGCGAGGCGGGAAATCATCCCTCCGTCGTCTTCTATTCGATGAGCCACAACGCGACCGGCTACGATCAGGACATGGATCCCGATCAGATTGACGGGATTCACGCACCGCGCGAGCAATGGGGGTCGCGCAATGCCAAATTCGCGCTGCGCGCCGAGGCAATCGTCCATCACCTCGATCCGACGCGGATCGTTTACCACCATGCCGGCGGCAACATCGGATCGATGCACACGATCAATTTCTATCCCAACTTTGCGCCAGTTCAGGAGCTGTGCGACTGGTTCGAGCACTGGTCCGACACCGGGGTTAAGCCGGTCTTTCTCTGCGAATATGGGGCTCCATTCACCTGGGACTGGACCATGTATCGCGGCTTTTACAACGGCAAGCGCGAGTTCGGCAGCGCCCCGGTGCCGTGGGAATTCTGCCTGGCCGAGTGGGATGCACAATTTCTGGGCGATCGCGCTTTTGCCGACAATCCCCGGCAGGATGCCAACCTGCGCTGGGAAGCCGCGCAGTTTGCCGCGGGCAAGGTGTGGCATCGATGGGATTATCCCACCTCCGTCGGCTCCGGCGCCTTTGAAGATCGCAACGAGATTCTGGCGGCGTATCTGACCGACAATTGGCGCGCTTATCGCACATGGGGCGTGTCGGGGATTTCGCCCTGGGAATATGAGATTTACTGGCTGCCGCGCGGGGGACTGAATCGAGGAAAGCATGCGATCGCGGTCGATTGGGATCATCTTCAGCAGCCGGGCCTGAGCCCGGATTATGTTGGTCCGCAGGCCGATCGGATGGACACCGATCTGCAGGCCAGCGACTGGATTCCGACCGCAGCGGGCAAAGCGCTGCTGCGTAACAACCAGCCCGTGCTGGCGTACATCGCGGGCGATGCGAAGGGCTTCACGAGCAAGGATCGTGATTTCACTGCCGGCCGGGCTTTCGACAAGCAGTTGATCATCATCAACAACTCGCGCCGAAGGCAGACCTTTTCGTGCGATTGGTCGCTGGATTTGCCGGAGAAGATCACTGGTCATCAGGAAGTCGCGGTTGAAACCGGCCAGCAGGCTCGGATTCCGCTGCATTTTGAGCTTCCTGCGTCGCTTCATGCTGGCCGATATGCGCTGAATGCTTCCGTGAAATTCGCAAATAACGAACGGCAGGATGATCAATTCATGATCGATGTTCTGCCCGCGCCAGTTCAGGTTAAGAGCGAATCCGACGTGCTGCTCTTCGATCCCAAGGGAGAGACGGCCGCGCTGCTCGACAGCCTGCACATCGGCTATCGCCGCGTTGATGCGAACGTGAAAGCGCCGGCCGACCAAACGCTGGTCATCGGAAAGATGGCGCTGACCGTCGATGGGCCCGCGCCGGATATCTCTGCCGTGCGCGACGGGCTGAAGGTTATTGTTTTCGAGCAATCGAAAGACGTGCTTGAAAAGCGGCTCGGATTTCGCGTCACCGAATATGGCCTGCGCCAGGTTTTCCCGCGAATCAAAAATTGCGAGCTTTTCAATGGGGTCCCCATGGACTCGCTTCACGATTGGAACGGCGACGCGACCACCACGCCGCCGCGACTGAGCTATGAATTGCGCCCGCAGCATGGGCCAACCGTGCAATGGTGCGGCATTCCCGTCAGCCGGCTGTGGCGATGCGGGAATCGCGGAAACGTGGCATCGGTCCTGATCGAAAAGCCCGCGCGCGGTGATTTTCTGCCGATCATCGACGGCGGATTCGATCTGCAATTCAGCCCGCTCGTGGAATATCGCGAGGGCGGCGGCATGGTGATCTTCTGCCAGTTGGACGTGACTGGCCGCACGCGCGACGATGCCGCGGCAAGGAATTTGACGGCAAATCTGTTTGATTATGCATCGAAATGGAAGCCGGAGGCGCATCGAGAGGCTGTGTACCTGGGCAATTCGCCGGGGGCGGCGCATCTTAAGGCGGCCGGGGTTCCGTTCACGCCATACGACGGCGGAATGTTGTCGCCCCAAAGGCAGGTGCTCGTCATCTCGCATGGATTTGAGCACCCTTCGGATTCGGCCGTCAAAAATATCGCTTCGTTCATCCATTCGGGTGGCCGGGTATTGACGGTGGCTTTGGATCAGGAAGAACTGAATGCGGTGATTCCCTTCAGAGTGAAAGTGACGTTGACCGAGCATGCAAGCGCGATGTTTTCGCCGCAGGGGAATCTCCTTCAGGGCATTGGACCTGCGGATGTCTACGATCGCGCGCCGCGCAAGATTCCGCTTATCTCCAGCGGCCCGCAAATAGATGCAATCGGCGATGGCGTCCTTGCTGATGCACCTGATGGTTCCCAAATACGAAGCGCAATCTTCTTCCAACTCGCCCCCTGGCAATTTGATTATGAGCACAATTACGGTCTGAAGCGTACCTACCGCCGCATCGCATTCACACTCGATCGGATCATTTCAAATATGGGAGTCAATGAATCCAATCCGCTGATTTCCAATTTTAATGCACCGGTTCGGCGGGGCGATCATGATCAACGCTGGCTCAACAGCTATTACCTCGATCAGCCGCAGGAATGGGACGATCCCTATCGTCACTTCCGATGGTAGAAGATCCAATCAAGGCTTGAGCACGGCTTTGGCAATCTCCCCGTTGTGCATTTTCTCAAAGGCATC
>JANWHF010000050.1 GCA_025450555.1 Tepidisphaeraceae bacterium
GATCGTCGTAATCATGATGGTGATGGCAGGCGCTCAGCACGAACACGCATGCGATTGCGCAAGCAATCCAACCGGCCTTCGAGACGTACCGAGAGTTCAGAATCGAAGCCATCAGGTTTCCCTTTCCTCTTGGCACTATTGCCGAAGATTGGTTTAGCTCGCTGTGGGGTAAAAGGGCAACGTCTAAACTGCCTTGCTTTGTTGCATGGTTGATGATGTATCGGAAAGAACTGACTTTAAAAGTTCCTTGACGCGCGAAGAGCCCAGTTCTCGCTTGCCAAAACCCGGCAAAGCCCCCGCCGCCACGGCGTCTGCCTGAGCTTCCGGATAATTGCTCACCATCATCAATTTTGCTTGAGGGAATTGCTGATGCATGCGGGCGATCACCTTTGCTCCTTCGACTTCTTCAAAGCCGTAATCCAGCAGGCGATTGAAAAGGATCAGATCGACGCCGCTCTGCAGCGCTGCCATCAGGCCTTGTTCATCCTCTACAGCGGAGATTTCCACACCGCGATCGACTGAAGAGAGCACCGCCCGAAGATAACTGCTGTCGGGACCGCAATGGCCTACCAATACAACGCGTTTACGCATTAGCTTCATCCTTTTTTCGACCGCGGTTGCAAAGAAGCAACAGATGTTCCAGCCGGCGATGCGTCAGTTTTCAATCAGGACTTATTCATCATCGTCGCCTTTGCTCTGGTCATCCTCCTGCCGTGCCTGGTCGGCCGTGGGCCGGGGCTGGTCCGATCGGCGGAAAATCGCCAGTACGCGGTCGATGTGCACGACAAACATGCGATTGTCGTGCTCGAGCTCGACTGGGATCGCCTCCCGCGGATCGAAGAGAACTTTGTCGTATTGGCGAATGGTTTGGTCTTCGTCGTTTTCGATCGCTTTGCTGACTGCTATCACGCGTCCAGTAATGACTGGGATCTCATGACTGTCGGGCAGCACGATGCCGCTTTTCGTCTGGCGTTTGTTTTCATCCTTGCGCACGACGACGCGCTTGCCGATGGGCTCGATGATGTCATATTCAAGCCGGCTTCTTGAGGTCTGTTTGGACATATTAGCAATGTTAGTCGCGGTCAGAGCGTGGGGACAGCGCTACGTAGCACAGGCTTCCCAGCCTGTGATTTTTGAGTCACAGCCTGGAAGGCTGTGCTACGAGCCTGCATATGCGCTCGATCTGTATAGAGATTGATCGGCAATTCCTGGCCGTTGCCGACAGCGCGGGCCTTTCATATCTTCATCGGCCTGATGCCCGCCAAGCGTTCATCCGTCGCTTATTCCAACCCCGCTAATCCAAGCGCGCCTGAAAAGCGAATCGAGATGTCACTTTACCAGCGGCCAGCGAAGGAAGCCGCGCGCCGTTTGATCGGCACGATCCTCGTCCGAAAAATCCGGGGCAAAATCCTCCGTGGTCGCATCGTCGAAACCGAAGCGTATCTCGGCCCCATCGATCTGGCTTCCCACGCTTCAAAAGGCCGCACGAAGCGGACCGAGGTGATGTTCGCCTTGCCCGGCCATGCCTATGTATATCTCATTTATGGCATGTACGACATGTTCAACATCGTCGTGGGCGCCGTCGGCGATGCCCATGCGGTTCTGGTTCGCGCCGCCGAGCCTCTGGATGGCTGGACCGAAAATCTCAGCGGCCCCGGCAAGCTCGCCCGCGGATTTCGCATCACCCGCGCCGACAATGCCACCAACTTGTGCTCGAGCGATGCGCTCTATCTGGTGCAGGGGGAGCGCAGGCGAACGCGCATTCTCAGCACGCCGCGCATCGGCATCGACTACGCTTTGCATTGGAAAGATGAACTGCTTCGATTTGTGGATGCCGACAGCAAGGCGGTGTCGAAGATACGATGAGTGCCCGTGCATTTGCAGCATGGCGCGTTTAATGGGAAAGTGCGATGGCGACGCCGGATCGGCCAATCATTTATCTGATCGCGGGTTCCAACGGAGCGGGAAAGACTACGTTTGCCACGGATTTCTTTCCGCAAATCGTCGGCAATGTAACTTTCATCAATGCAGATCTGATCGCTCAGGGGCTGTCCCCTTTTTCTCCCGGCGAAGTTGCTGCTGCCGCGGGGCGCGCCGTTCTGAAACGCATCCGAGAACTTCATTACGAAAAAACGACATTTGCCGTCGAAACGACACTGTCGGGACGAACATATTCAACACTGCTGCGACGAATGAAGGCCGACGGTTATGACGTCCACCTTTACTTCCTATGGATCCCCAATTCGAAGCTCGCAATTGGGCGAATTAAAGGGCGTGTGAGTCGTGGTGGACACAATATTCCGACGCCAGTTGTGCGACGGCGTTTTCATCGGGCTCTGCACAACCTGTTCGACACCTATTATGAGTTGGCCGATTACGTTATGATTTTCGATAATTCCGGCTCCGAGCCGAGAATCATTGCAGAGAAACGTGACGGCAAAGCAGTTGTGAGCGATGCAAAGCGATTGGCAGCCATGCGGCGCGATGCGCAAGCCCCATGAGAAAAGAAACGCTCAAAATCAGTCGTCGTGGCAAGGACGCGCTAACCTCAATGCGCCGAGCGGTGCGGCGGGCGATTGCGGAAAACCATGCTTTGGGGATTCCCGTCTACATCTGGCGCGATGGGAAGGTCGTCACGCTGCCGCCACCGGCTCGCAAGAAATCCCGTTGAGCGGACGGATCCCAGCCTGTTTGACCTACCCGCTGGCTCGGCTATGATTCACCCCTCGATGGCCCAATACGCTATCATTACCGGCCGAATCATCATTGCCCAGCGAAAGCACGGGTAGGGCCGAGCCTCGAATCGATTTAGACTCACAGCCCTGCCCAGTCGGCGGGGCATTTTTGTTGGTCCGTACGTTTGAAAAGGTCGCCCATGAGCGAGCAGCGCAGGATCGAAATCTACGACACCACCCTTCGCGATGGAACGCAAGGCGAGGGGTTCAACCTGTCCCTTCAGGACAAGCTGGCCATCGCGCAGAAGCTCGATGAACTGGGCGTGGATTACATCGAGGGCGGCTTCCCCGGCTCCAACGAAAAGGACCGCGCCTTCTTTCAGGATGTGCGCGAGCTAAAACTGAAGAATGCCAAGATCTGCGCCTTTGGCATGACCCGCCGGCGCGGCGTCAAAGCCGAGGAGGATCCGAATATGAAGGCGCTGCTGGATGCGCAGACGCCGGTCGTGACGCTCGTTGGCAAGACCAGCGATTACCAGGTGAAGGCAGTGCTCAATGTCACACCTGAGGAAAACCTGGCGATGATTGCCGATTCGGTTGCCTTGATGCGCAGCGCCGGGCGGCAGGTCGTCTACGATGCCGAGCATTTCTTCGATACGATGCGCTCCAATCCGCAGTATGCAATCCAAACGCTCGTTGCCGCCCACGAAGCTGGGGCTTCGGTGCTGTGCCTGTGCGACACCAACGGCGGCACGATGCCCGAGCAGATTGCCGAAGCGGTTGCACAGGTGAAAAAGCAGACTAGCGCCCGCATCGGCATACACACGCACAATGACGCCGGCCTGGCGATCGCCAATGCCTTGTCAGCGATTCGCGCAGGCGCGGCTCATGCCCAGGGCACCATCAACGGCGTCGGCGAACGGTGTGGAAACATGGATCTGCTGCCACTGATTGCGAATCTGCGATTGAAATACAAGCTGGATTGCCTGCGGGAGGATTCGCTCAAGCGGCTGACGGAAGTGAGCCGGCACGTCTACGAGACGGCCAACATGAACCTCTCGCCAGGCCAACCCTACGTCGGCAGCTCGGCCTTCGCCCACAAGGGCGGCATGCACGTGCAGGCGGTGCAAAAAGACGTCAGCACTTACGAACACGTTTCCCCCGAAGAAGTTGGCAATTCCCGGCGGATTCTCATCAGCGAGCTCTCCGGCGTCTCCAACATCGCCAACAAGGCGGGCCGAAAATTCGATTTGGAAAACGATAAGACAACCCTCCGGAACGTGCTGGAGCAGATGAAGAACCTGGAGAACCAGGGCTATCAATTTGAAGCGGCCGAGGCGAGTTTCGAGCTCCTTCTGCGCCGCGAGATCGGCCGATATCAGCGTTTTTTTGAACTGGATTACTACCGCGTATCGGTGCTCAAGCAGGCCGGCGGGCCTGCCGTTTCGGAGGCGACGGTCAAACTGCGGGTGGGATCAACGCTCGAGCATCGCGTGGCTGAAGGCGATGGACCGGTGAACGCACTCGATGGCGCGCTTCGGCGGGCGCTTCGGCCCCATTATGCCGCCATCGAGCGCGTTCACCTGATCGATTACAAAGTGCGCGTGATCAATTCCAAGGATGAAACCGCCGCCAGTGTGCGCGTGGTCATCGAGTGCCGACGAACATCTCCGAGTGGCGCGAAGGAAACGTTCGGCACCATCGGCGTCAGCCAGAACATCATCGATGCCAGCTGGCAGGCGCTCGTGGATGCGTATGAGTATCACCTGATCCACGAGCAGGAAGCGACCGAAGCCGCCAATCCTGGCCGATAGATCATCGTTCAGCAAATCCTGATATGATCGCCCGCGATGACCGCCGATTCTTTTCGCTCCAATTGCGAGCCTTGGATTGCCCCCGGCCAATTCCAATTGCACGCCCGCGACATGACGGCGACCTTCTCCGCCGACGTTCCGCTGCGCGAGGCGCAGCGCGCGTTGAGCGAAGTCAATCAATGGCTGCCAATCGATGGAAACCCGGATGCGCCACTCGGCCAGCTTATCGATCGCAATTCCACCGGCCCCCTTCGCCTCGGCTACGGGGCCTGGCGCGATCTGTTGCTAGGTATTCAATTGGAAAACGGCCGAGGTGAGCGGATCACCGCGGGCGGCCGGGTCGTAAAAAATGTAGCAGGATATGACCTGACCAAGTTTCTGGTTGGAAGCGCCGGCATCCTTGGTCGCATTAAAGCCCTCACCGTTCGCACCTGGCGGAGGCCGGTCGGGGCGATCCGGGCGATCCACGCGCCCGATGTTCGAATCCTTAATCGCCTAATGCCTGGCCCATTAAAGCCGCAGTGGGCGATATTTTCGCGAAATGAACTGCAACTGGGCTATCTCGGCGACGAGCCGACGCTGCAATATTATCGAGATCATGTGAAGCAGTCAGAGCCACGGGAAATCATCGAGCAATCCATTGCCGAGGATGTCGCACATCGAGCCAACACTTGGCGCGCGTCGGGTGAAACGATCTTCCGCGCTTCGATCCCGCCGGCCCGGCTCAATGAATTGCCCGCGTCGCTTCCCGATACCGAATGGATCGCCGACGCGGCGTTTGGCATCGTCCTTGGCGCCGCGCCGGCCGATCGATCCGTAATTTCGGCGACTTTCGCCAAGCTCGCGGGGACCGTCTCCTTCTGGAAAAGGAACGACACTTCGGCTCCCCTTTTGGACGTCTCGACAAATTCGATCGAACGGCAAATAATCGAGCGGCTGAAAGTCGCATTCGATCCCGGAAGTAAATTGAATCCCTTACCCTGGTCAATCCGTTGAGCACTTTGCCGATCGTCGAAACCCAGAAGTCGCCTCACTCGAAGATGCCGATGGACCCGCGCACTTACGAGCGCGGCCTGACTTGCGTCCACTGCGGTCTTTGCCTGCCGGCTTGTCCCACCTACACCGAAACCGGACACGAAGCCGATTCTCCGCGCGGCCGAATTCAGCTCATGCTCGGGCTGGCCGAGGGCAAAATCGAGCCCACTGAAACCGTGCGAAAGCACCTGGATCTGTGTCTCGATTGTCGAGGCTGCGAAACCGCCTGTCCGAGTGGCGTGATCTATCACGAGCTGATCGAGGAAACTCGCGCCCGCCTCGATCAGTCGCGAACCCTTCCGCTCCAGGGTCGGCTCGTACGATGGCTGTTTTTCAACATTTTCACCCGTCCGTCGCGGCTCAAGCTTGCGCTGCTGCCCGCCCGAGTGCTGCAGAAGTTGGGCATCTATTCCTTGCTTCGAAAAGTCGGCCTGTTCGGCCTTCTTCCATTGCAATTGCGGAAGATGGAACAAATGTTGCCCAGCCGCGGCCCACTCTGGCCCGTCCGGCTGCCGGAAGTTCTGCAACCGACAGCTCGAGCCAGCACTTCAACGCCGGCCATCGGCTTTTTCGCCGGCTGCATTGGATCGGTGCTGTATGATTCGGTGAATCGCAAAGCGGTCGATTTACTTCTAGCCGGCGGCGCGGAAGTGCGTGTGCCGCGCGCACAAAGCTGCTGCGGCGCGATCCATCATCACAATGGCCAGCATGACCCCGCCGCCGAAATGGCCCGGCGGAATATCGACGCGTTTTTCCCCACCGGAGGCGCGGGAGTCGATTGGATCGTCACCGACATCGCCGGCTGCGGCGCGATGCTTCGCGACTACCCGCATCTGCTGCGCGACGACCCGGCTTACGCCCAGCGCGCCGTCGAATTTGCCTCAAAAGTCCGCGACATCAGCGAGATGCTGCTTGAGCTTCCCCTGCCCGAGCCGCGCCACGCGATTGCGATGAAGGCCACCTATCACGATGCGTGCCACCTCGCGCATGCACAGAAGGTCACCGCCGCTCCGCGGGCGCTGCTGGCCAAAATCCCCGGTCTGATGCTTGCGCCACTGCCCGAAAATGACATGTGCTGCGGTGCCGCGGGAACTTACAACCTTGAGCAGCCCGAGATGTCCACGCGCCTCTCCAGGCGCAAGCTGGCCAACATCGCCACCACCGGCGCCGAGCTGTGCATCACGGGCAACGTCGGATGTGCCATGCAGATCCAGTCCCAGGCGATTGCCGAGGGACGAAAACTGAAGGTAATGCATCCCGTCGAGCTTCTTCACGCCGCGGTGTTTGGGCGATGAAGCGCATCTCCGCCGATCGCCTAATCCGATCCCCGAACTCTTCTGCGGCGCAGGAGCAACCCGACGCCCGACGCCAGCAACAGGCCCAATCCCGCAGGTTCCGGCGTGGTCGTCAGCACAATGTCATTGCCGGTGCCATTGGGATCACCGAAGGCGTTGTAGTCGATCATGAATTGCTGGCCCGCTGAATCGGTGAAGGTCGATCCGTCGGCCAGCAACTGACCCTGATAAGAGAGCAACCCATTGACGGCACTGCTGCCAGGCAATCCATCTAGAATCCAGAACCGCTGCACTGCAGGCAAAGCTTGCGTCTCGGTTGAGTCGTTGAGGATGAGCGTCGCACCATTCAGGCTTACGTTCGATCCAAACTGGAGTTGGTCATATCCGCTGCCGGGGGTGACGCCGGCCAGATCCAGCACGAGCTTTGCCGTGGAATCATCGAAGGAAAGATTGCCTTGAACGGTAAGGGGGCCGCCAATCGGCGTCGTGCTGCCCAGGCTTGGCGACAATGCCGCGTTGGAATGAATCGCGACAAGACCATCCAGAACGGTGCCTCTTCCACCCAGAAAAGCGCCATTCATTACATTGAGACCCAATGTATGAATGGAGCCTTCTACATCCAATTGGCCGCCCTGTACGGTCGTCATTCCGGGCGAGCTGTTGCCACCCGTGAGGACCAGCGTGCCCGCACCGGTCTTGGTGACGTTGAAGCCGCCGGTGTTGGTGATGGGGCCGAGGATTAAGCTTCCTGCTCCGCCACCAGCGCTGGAGGCGACACTGAAGGTCGAATTACCGGTGAGAGTCACATTGGCGAGCGTCAGGCCGTAGGGAGAGCCGGAGGTATCGCTGCTGGTCAGCGAGAGCTGGGCTCCGATCGACAGATTCCCCATCACCGCCGACAGTGAATTCGTCACGTCGATCATTGAATTGCCGGAAACGACCACGTCATTGGCGTAGCTTTGCACCGGAGCCATCGCGAGACTTCCGGTGGCGGTTTCGCTGTTGAGCAGCGTATGCGAACTGCTCGCCCCCGGGGGTGTCCAGGCAACATTCAAGCCTTCACCATTGGGTCCCTGGAAATACCCAATCGTGATTGGATGCAGCCCCGGCGTCGTGAAATCGTAAGTGCCGCTGCGCGTCACTGGGCCCTGATAAAAATTATTGTTGACGACAGGCCTGTCATTGTTGTCCAGCCAGATCATGCTTCCGTCGTCACTGGTCGTAGAAAAGGTCGCCAAACCTGCCTGTGGAACGTTGATGTACCCGCTGAAGCGAACTTCAAAATAACTATTGAGCCGATACCCGTAATCGGCGGTCGTGTCGTTCGATTGGCTCGGAGGCGTGCCAAAGGGCGCCTGGGACGTGTAAGTCCCGGTCACAGTTCCATTGTTGACCGTTGCGTTGCTGAAATTAAAGTTGTCCTTGCCATTGGTTGTGCTTTGAACAGAAACTGCCACAGGAGCGCCGGCAAGATGCGAACTGAGGGACGTGAGTGTGACATAATCGGGATCGTTGTCGCCAACAATCGCAGGAGTTCTGTTGAAGATCTCCGCTGACAAGCCCTGTGCCGCTGGAACGACCTGCTGCTGACCTCCGAGCTTTAGAGTTCCGCCCGCCAGGGTGACCGCTCCGGTGCCAAAGGGTCCGCCAGTTCCCAGTGTTGTACCCGACGTCAGAGTCCCGCCGCTGTTGACGAACGATCCACCGCTGTACCGATTAAGGCCGGAAAGCGTGGTGTTGCCAGCCATCACTCGCAATCCAACCGTCTGGCCCGGGCCGCCGTCGGCGATGGTTCCGGTGTATGTCGAATCGGCATTGAGGCTCAACATGGAAGCGGCCGCCCCGCTGTTCGTAATAAGACCCGCGCTGATTGACCCCAACGAATTACTGAGAAGGTGATTGACCGCTTGATTATTTCCGTTGAGGTCCAATGTGCCCTGCAAGACGTTGAGAGTTCCGGCTGGGATCGCATTGCTGCTGCCTATCTTGATTGTGCCAAGTTGCAGATTGGTCTGACCGGTGTAGGCGCTGGGGCCGTTGAGAGCCAGCGTGCCCACACCCGTCTTTGTAAGGGATGATGGTGCAGTTTCGATAATGCCGCCTAATCCAACGGTCCCCGCGACGTTGAAAGTCGTGTCGCCTCCCAGCGTGGCGCCAGTGAAGGTTGCGCCGCTTGTCCCGTCGCTGGTTTGCGTTACCGTCCGCGCTCCGGTCAGCGCCAGATGGCCAAGCTGATACGTGCTGTAGTCAGACGTGGCGGTGCTGCCGGTGTTGAGCGAAAAATCCCCGTCGGCGTTGATATCGTTGCCCGGCGCGTAGGGGACTCCGAGAATGCTGCCGACTCGCGTCAACGACAGATACCCTCCATGGATCGTGATCGCATTTGGACCAAGGGGCTGGTCCGTGGTATTTCTGAAATAGCCTTCGACTCCGCCCGCATTGGCGTCGATGATGATCGACCCGCCCCAGTCGGGGGAACTGAGTTGGAATTGCAGTTTCCCCAAATTTGAATTGTCGCCGGTGAAAACGCCGGGGGCCTTCGTGACATTTCCAGTTCCAGTCAGCTTACTGAAGCTAATCGTGGTGTCGACGCTGGCTGCATTGGCTGTCGAGTTGGAAACTTCAAGATTCCCATTCAACTGAAGCGTTCCCAAACCGTAAAAATTTGCTCCTACGGCATATAATTTTCCGCCCGCGGGCGTAACGAGGATCGGATTCATCGGGTCGGACTGGCCGTTCTTTGAATCGATTGCGAGCGTGCCACCATCAATTTCAAGAGTTGAAGAGCCGACCGGGTTCGCTGCCGATGGGTAGCCAGTCGTTAGAATTTCGACCGTTCCTTCGCGAATGTCGATGAAGTTAATGAAACTGTTGGTCGATGCGGTGTTATCAAAAATCAGGCGACCGCTGCCGGTCTTCACGATGGTCGGCGAGACTCCGGCGTTGGTCTGCGTGACCTTCCCGGTAAAGACGTCCATGGAAGTATTAATGGTGTCAGTTGTATTCGCCGCGAGGTTGATCCCAGTCAGATGAAGGCTTTTGTCGCTTGCGCCATTGATCGATAGTGTTGCGCTTCCGCCAGAAGAGAGGTTGAACGTCACCGTCCCCATCCCCACCTGGGTGAAATTGCTGCCGACGACATTGATGCTGGAGTCCTGCGTAAGCGAGATATTATTTGTCATCGAGATCGTATCGAGCGTCTGCATCACGGTGTCGGGGACTAACACTGAGTTGTTCGCTGTGTCAGGCCCGCTGTAGTTGAAGGCAAGCATTGAGCCCGCCCCGCCCTGTGTGTAATCGAGGCGAAACTCGTGCAAGCCGGCACTGAGGACAACCGGCGCGCTCGCTACGGTTAATGGCCCCTTGGGTCCGTCGTTTACGACGACCAGCCGATTGTCGATATATAGCCGGCTTCCATCATCGGAGGTCGTGGAAAAGGAATACTGGCCTGCCGTGGAAATATTAATTGCGCCGGAGAAGCGAGCGCCGAAATTAACGGTTGGACCGCCAGGATAAAATGGCGTACTGGAACTCGGATTGTTCGCGTTGAAGTTAATTACCCCGCTCAGCACTGACGGACTGCCGGGAAATGCCGCCGCATCATAATTGTTCGCAGTGGTCTGGGTGTTGATGCTGGATGCAAAATGGCTGTTGTATGACCCCACCACTCCATTAGCCGTCGGATCAATCTGCAAAGTTCCGCCATTGAGAACAATGCTGCCATTGCCTAACGCCCCGGCCCCGGTGACGGCGCCGAACTCCAGCGTCGAGCCGCTGGCGACATTGAAATTGGTATTGGTGATGGAGTTGGCGGCGCTGGAGAGCGTGTTGGAAAGCTTCAGTGTGCCGCCGTTGACGTTGACGGTCGAGTTGCTGAACTTGACCGGGCCTGAAAACTCATTGATGCCGCTCATGCCGGCGGCTTGCGTGAGGCTGCCGGAGGAGAGCGAAAGAATATTGGCAGGATTGGAAGTAGAGAAGGTATAGCCGCCGGCATTGACGTTGATCGCAGTTGCGCTAATGGGCGCGCCGATCGTGACCACTCCGCCCGGCGCTCCAAAGTTGGCGGTGCTGGAGTTCCAGGCGACATCGCTGATTCCATTGGACCAGTTGAGGGTCGTATTGTCCCACGTGCCACTTCCACCGCTGGGCGTGAGCGGCGTTTGCTGGGGATCCCATGCAAACTGGGCGAACGTCGCTTTGCTGCCGATGCTCAAACCTGCAATGGCTGCCGCGAGAATCAAGGCGCTACCGCGCCGTGCCTTACGCATATCCCACCTCCGCACAAGATTTGAAACCAAAATGGCCGTTCACCCCGTTCAAGCCCGCTCGATCAATCGGCGGCTGAAATGAATGAATTGCCCTCCCTGGAATCTGCCAGGAACAAAATGACCGGCCGGCATTCTCACAGATGGTTTTCGAAAACGCCAGCCACTTTTTATGGATTTTCCATGCGGGCCCATTACTTGGGTGCTCAACCATTCGCCTGCGTTTGTCTCGACAAACGCCGACCCGAGTGATGTTGGATTTAGAATAGCGGAAGCTTTACGTCGTCTTCGTCGCCGAGAAATCGCCGTCGATGGAGAACCCGGCGATGCTGATCGACCCGGAGCCGCTGATGACACTTCCGGGCGGGAGCCCCTGTGCGGTCGGGGTGACGTTGACCTTGCCGTTGAGGGTGATGGTGACGCCGCTGTCGTCGAGCGTCAGGTTTACCTTGCCGTTGGTAAGCTCGCGAGATGTGATGGTGCCGGACGCGGTTTGGCCATCGACGATGATTTTGCCTTCAACTGAATCGAGCGTCTGAGAGGTGATGTCCAATTCGAAGCTTACTTTGGTCGCGCCGATGCCGAAGATGAAACCTTTGGTCTTCATCGTACCTTTGTAATCGCCGACGAGGCTCGGCGTAGTCGTGGGCGCGGGTTCGAGCGTCGCCAGATCAGTGTTGAGCGCGCTGACCGCGGTGGAAAATGAGCCAGCGTCGGAAACCAAATGGCCGGAGTCGGTTATTGAGATGGCCTGGCTGACTCCCGGACCGATTTGGGTTTGGAGTAAACTAATTGTAATTCTCGATGCGTCAGCCGCCAGCGTAGTGTTGGTCGGATTCGCGGTTGTGAGGGCGGTTACGTCGGCCGAAATGGTCGCACTCGGAATGTCAGCAGTCAACGCCGCAAGCGGCGCGGTCGTGGCGACATTCAGCGCGTTCACATCGCCAACGATCTTCGATTGCAGCGAAAGCTTGGTCGGAGCCGCCAGGAACGCATCGCCGTCGGCGACGCCCTTTGCAGAAAGAGGGGCCGCGCGAAGCAGCGCATTGGTGTTATTCTTGATCTTCGTCAGCCACTTGTTCTCATCGCCTTGCAGCTTCTTCAAGAGCGGCACATTGGTCTTGGACGTGCCTTTCAGGTCGGTGGCAATGGCCTTCATGTCGACCTTGGCCGTAGCGGTAAGCGTCGCCAAATCGGCTTTGACCGCGGCAGCATTGGTATTGACCGTTGCCAATTCAGCGGCAAGAGAAGAATTCGTTGCGGTCAAGAGTGTGCGAGACTCGAGGATCTGGACGAAGCGGGACATGAATCTTTCTCCTGCAAGATCAACTTTGATTGCGCCGGAAACAGCACCCGGCACGGTACCTTATCATACCGCGCCGGGTGCTTTCTATCAGTAGATCACCGACACTTTCAAGGCCCCCTCCCCGTCCCTCCCCCGCAGAGTACTGCGGGAGAGGGAGAAGATGGTCGATTGCTCACCGGGATTGAACGCTTGATTAAGGCACATCAATCAGAATCAATTCCGAATTCTCCCTGGCTTCGACTTCGACGCGCGATTCGCCGGTGATGCGCGCCTGATCGCCTTTGGCCAATGTCTTGCCATTCACGACGGCTCCGCCATCGATGACGAACAGATACGGATGGCGCTGCTCCGCCGTCTCATGCACGACCTTCTGCCCTGCTGACAGCTTCGAAACGTAAATCGACGCATCCTGATTGATCGTCAACGTATCGGCAATGTTCCCGCCCGAAACGACAGGTAGCAACTTTCCATCACGCTGCTCCGGCGTAAACTGCTTCTGCTCCCAGCGCGGCTTGACGCCTTTCTCCTTGGGCAAGATCCAGATCTGCATCAAATGCGTCGGTTTGTCCGGCAGCGCATTGTGCTCGGAGTGCATGATGCCTTTGCCGGCACTCATGACCTGCACTTCGCCGGGGCTGATAACGCCGCTGTTGCCAAGATGGTCCCCGTGCTTGAGCTGGCCGTCGAGGACGTAGGTGATGATCTCCATGTCGCGGTGCGGATGAAGATCGAACCCGCCGCCGCCCTGGATCACGTCATCGTTAAAGACGCGCAGCGCGCCCCAGTTCATGTTGGCCGGGTCGTAATAATCCGAAAACGAAAAGTGCCAGTAGGTTGAAAGCCAGCCTGCATCGGCATGGTATCGGCTGGCGTTTGGAATCACGGTAATCATAAGGTCTCCTTCTTGTGTATGTCTCACAACGATTGTCGTTGTAACAGATATTATACGCAAAGTCAACCGTTCCGGTTCATTTTCCATCCGGTTCAGTCATTTCGCTCAGTGGTCTTTCGAAGAAGCTCGACAAGCTGGTTCATTTCTGCCCTGGTCAGCCCATGAAGCTGCCGGCGATGAAGCTCGACGACTGGCTCATCCAGTGCCGCGACCGCGCGCAAACCGGCCGCGGATATCCGACCACGCACAACTCGCCGGTCGCTTAGATCACGGCTTCTTTCGATGAATCCCCTCTTCTCCAACCGATCGAGCAGGCGAGTCATGTCCGGGTCCCGGGTGATCATCCGCTCGGCAATGTGCCCGCAAGGCAGCCCCTCATCCCCGGCACCGCGCAAGA
>JANWHF010000051.1 GCA_025450555.1 Tepidisphaeraceae bacterium
GCTTTTTCCAGTCGGCCCATGGTCCGCTGAACATCGCGGGCGATCTGCGCATCCAGTTCGGTCAGAAATTGCGCATCGAATTTCCGGTTCCCTTCGAATACCGCCGCCAGCTCGGCGTGCATGCGAAATTCATCGGACTTTTCCTTCGCACGATCAGCCGCGCTGGAGGCGCGCTCGGTTGGCTCTTCGCTGGGTTCGTCAAACATAAATTTGTCGCTCTGCAGAATAATCAGGCGCAGCAATCGCATGATACGTGGCACAGGCTTCTAGCCTGTGATTTCCGTTTCACAGCCTGGAAGGCTGTGCTACGCGCCTGCTTGTGCCATCACCGCATCATCGCGAAGCACTCGGCCACCTTGCGGATCGCGCCGAACGGGCCGGTAGAGCGTGTCGCGCTCGATCGGCTGGCGACCGGCTTCGCGGATCAGGCGCTCGATATCGGAAACGTGCAGCTCCTGATGCGTGCCATCGCCTTCGCGCTTGGTGATGTCGTACCAGACGACGGTGCCATCGAGGTCATCGCATCCCCAATCGAGCGCCACCTGCGACAGGCCGATGCCCTGCATGATCCAGAAGGCCTTGATGTGCGCGATGTTGTGCAGCATGAGCCGGGCGAGGGCGAGCGTCTTCAAATCGGTCAGACCGGTTGGGCCGGGCAGATACCCAAGCTCGCTGCGCTCAGGGATGAAGGAAAGCGGGATCATGCAATTGAATGCCGCCGGTGCTGACGCGAGCGACTCGGCCTGCAACTCACGAAGCTTCACGAAATGGCCGATGCGCTCTTCGGGCCGCTCGACATGGCCATAGAGCATTGTCGCGTTCGTGTAGATGCCCAGCGAGTGAGCGGTGCGATGCACATCAAACCATTTGTCGGCTCGCACCTTGCCCTTGAACACTTCATCATGAACGCGGTCATCGAAAATTTCCGCGCCGCCGCCGGGCATGCTTCCGAGGCCCGCTTCGCGCAGGGCAATCAAAACCTCGCGCACGCTCAATCGCGCCACGCGCGAGAGGTGAACGATTTCAATCGCGGTGAATGCTTTGATGTGCAGATCCGGGCACGCGGCACGGACGCCGCGCAGCATGTCGAGGTAATAATCGAACTTCAGCCACGGATGCAGCCCGCCGACGATGTGTACTTCGGTGGCACCCGCGTCGGCCGCTTTTCGCGCCATGGCCACAACCTGCTCGACCGGCATCTCATATGCGCCCTCTTCGCCGCGCTTGCGATAGAAGGAGCAGAATTTGCAGGAGAGCGCGCAGACATTGGTGTAATTGATATGGCGATTGCGGTTGTAATAGGTGCGATCGCCGTGCAATTTTTCGCGGACGAAGTTCGCGAGCCGACCAATTCCATGCAAGTCCCGGCAGCGCGACAAGGCCACGCCATCCTCAAACGACAGCACCTCGCCCGCCTGCACGCGCTGGGCAATGGGAATCAATGCCGGATCACTAACGGCTATGGAAGATCGCTGCGCCATGACGGCAAAAGTATAGGAGAACTGGCTCGGAGTCGCTAACTTCTTTCGAGCAATTTGAAAGCGGACCTGCGTCTCGGCGACTTTCTCTTCTCATTTGCGCCAAGAGCGCCAAGAAAATGCCTTTGCATTTATTCTTTCTTCCTTGGCGCCCTTGGCTTTCTTGGCGGTCTTGGCGCAAAGCTTTTAGCGCACGACCAGGTGCGACAATCGCGCAGCTTTGTCCCAGCCAACCCCAGACATAGAATTGTTTCCCCATGGATCTTTCCCGTCGCAGTCTCTGGGAGCTTTTGGCTCCGGTGCAGGAGCCTCGCATCGTGCTGGCGGCTCTGACGCCGTTGCGATGGCTGGCGGTGGTGGGGCAGATCACGGCGACGGCGGTGGCTTTCTATGTGATGCATTTTCGCCTGCCGCTCCAACCGATCTGGGCGGTCATTGTTCTGACCGCGCTATCCAACCTGTTGCTGATGGCGGCAATGAAATGGGGCAACACGCCCGCCTGGCTGGTGCCGGCCACGCTGCTGTTGGACATTTTCCTCCTCACCGTCCTGCTTTATCTCACCGGCGGGCCAGCCAATCCGTTTTCGATTCTCTATCTTGTTCACGTTGCGATGGCCGTCAGCGTGGTGGGGCGCGGATGGACCTGGATCGTCGTGGCGACGGTCGCCGCCTGTTATGGGATATTGCTGGGCCATCATCGCGATCTGATGCCCGGGGATCGACCGCTTCCGCCATGGGTGTTTGAAAGCGGAAGCTGGATCGCGCTGGCGCTGGTTTCGGTGTTGATTGCTGAGTTCATCGGGCGCGTGACACTGAATCTCCGCCAGCGCGAACATGAGCTGGCCCGCATGCGCGAGCGCGCCGCGCGTAGCGAGCAGCTTGCCGCCCTCACAACGCTTGCCGCCGGGGCGGCTCACGAACTCAATACACCGCTGGGAACAATCGCAGTGGTCGCGAAGGAATTGGAGTTGAGCTGCAAGGCATCGGGGCAGGATGATTCGTCGGCTGAAGATGCGCGACTCATTCGTCGCGAGGTCGATCGCTGCCGGACCATCCTCAGCCGGATGCGCTTCGACATCGGCGAGGAAGTCTCGCACCGCTCATCGATGCCGGTGGATGATCTGATCGCCCGGCTCCGCAGCAATTTGCAGGAATCGGAACAGCCACGCCTGGCGGTGCATCGGTCGGACGATGCGCAGATCGTGACTGGCCCGGCCCGGGCGTTGGAGCAATCATTGCTGGTCCTGCTTCGCAACGCATTTGATGCCTCGCCCGGGCAGCAGCCGGTGAAGCTGGACATCACGCGAAAAAATGGCGGCGTATTATTCCAGGTGGTGGATGCCGGAGTCGGCATGTCGCAGGAAATGCTTCGGCGCGCCGGCGAGCCGTTCTTTACAACCAAAGAGCCGGGCCGTGGAATGGGGCTCGGCCTGTTTCTCGTGAGGCTCGTGGCCGAGCGCTGCGGCGCGTCGTTTACCATTGATTCGCGACTGGGCGAAGGAACGACCTGCGTTTTTGAACTACCCGAATCGAGAGCAACCGATGGCACTTGAAAAGGAACATGCCCGACACGAAGCGGCAAGGTCTCCGCGCAGTTTTCTGGTGGTGGATGACGATGCAATCTTTCGTGATCGGCTGGTCAAGGCCCTCATTGCCCGAGGCCTGCAAGCGTATGGCGCAAGCAATGCCGTCGAAGCGCTGTCCATCACCGCGCGCGTCCACCCCCAGGCTGCCGTGATCGATCTTCGTATGCCGGGGACTTCGGGACTTGATGTCGCCCGTGATCTGCTGGCGCGGCAGCCAACGATGCAGGTGGTGATTCTCACTGGATATGGCAGCATCGCGACGGCGGTGGAAGCAGTGCGTCGCGGAGTCATCAATTATCTTCAAAAACCGCTCGATGCGGATCAAATTCTGGCCGCATTCGATAAAGAATCGGACAGCTCGGGAGATAACGCGACAACGGAAACGACACCTTCTCTAGCTCGCGTCGAATGGGAGCACATCCAGCGCGTTCTCACCGATTGCGAAGGCAACATTTCCCTCGCCGCCCGCAGGCTGGGCCTACACCGACGATCGCTCCAGCGAAAGCTCAGCAAATTGCCGCCGCTGGAGTGAGGGTCGTTTTTCACGAATTTCAAAAGAGGGTTACTTCATTCGACTCCGTCGCTCCGCAGTCGCTATGACGGGTTGCTATGCATGGCGTATCGAGTTTTCCGCGCGCTGAGTTGGACCGATCGGCAGCCACCGAGGCTATTTCGCTTTACGAAATGCTGCTCGGCGAATCGTGGTCGAATGTAGCATCCTCGATTCAAAGTGCCCACCCACGAGAATTGCCAATCGAACGCAGTGGATCGTTTGACATCACCCACGGTCGCAGCTTTCTCACCCGGGTCTTGGCGCGATGGTCCAAATTACCCGCGGCCGGCAGAGCGGTGCCGACTCGATTGAGAGTCGAGCGAAAGGGAATCCACGAGATCTGGCGCCGCAGCTTCGGCTCATTCTCGCTCGAAAGCACGCAGCACGTTCCGTGCGCCGGGACGTTAGTCGAACGTTTTGGAAGGATTGAGTTTCGCTTCAAAGTGCAGGCGCGCGATGGCGGGATTCACTTTCACCAGACCCGAGCGGCGATTTGCGTCGGGCGATGCAGGTTCCTTGTCCCGGCATGTCTGGGACCGCGCGTGGATGCGCAGGAGATGCCAGGAGAAACTAAAAATCAGACGCGCGCACGGGTGACCGTTCGATTGCCGATCGTCGGTCTTTTGATCGATTACCAGGGAAAGATCGACCAACCGGAAATCGCCGCCGAAGGAGACCTCATCCAATGATGCCACGTCGAAAGCTATATCGCGCCATTTTCATTGCCGCCGGCGTTTACAACATCGCATGGGGCATCTTTGCCGCCCTCGATCCGCAATGGATCTTCCGCTTCGCGCACCTGCCCATCGCCAATTATCCGGAGATCTACGCCTGCCTGGGCATGGTCATCGGGCTTTACGGATTGCTCTATCTGGATACAGCCCGCATCCCGGAGCAGGGCTGGCGCATTGCTGCCGTGGGCTTGCTCGGCAAAATCCTCGGCCCCATCGGAATGGCCGTCCTGATCTTCACCGGCCGCTGGCCGCCGCGCTTGTCGATTTTGTGTCTGACCAACGACGTGATCTGGTGGATTCCGTTTGCGATGTACCTGATCGATGTATATCGAAACGCAAGGCAACCAAAAGAGCGCGCTGAACCCTTTGCAATTCCCCGCGCGCTGGAACACACTCGCCGATGAACGAAAGGACATTGGCGGTGAGCAACTTACGCTTTTTTACAATCGTTGCGGTTGTGGGTCTGCTGGGGTCGATGGCGGAGGCCAAGGTTTCAGACTATCGGCTGGCCGAGAGGAATCTAAAGGTCGTCGAGATCGATTCAGACCCGACCGAATCCTTCCTGGCATTGCAGCTCGATAGCGCAGGGCGGCTGTTTGCGGGCTCTCGCGAGGCGCTATTTGTCTATGAGCCGGCGACTAACGGTCTCTATCAACAGCGCAAACTCTTATATCGATTCCCGAAGAATTCCTGGGTGTATGGCATCGTCATTCGCGGACGCGATCTTTACGTTTCGACGCACACTGCTGTCTACCTGCTGCCGGACGCGGTCTTCAAGCGCAGCGGCATCGAGCCAAAGAGGCTGCTGTGGGGATTGCCGATGCTCAAAAGCTTCGAGGAGCATCAGGGGTTGCATAGCATGGTGGTGGGTCCCGATGGCGATCTCTATCTGGCCTTGGGCGATAACCTCGTTCCCTATGGCGATTTCAAGCGCGCCGACCATTGGGGCCATTGGACTTTTTTCCACGGCAATTCCAAGACACCTTTCACGACGACAGGCGCGGTCATTCGCCTATCACCCGATGGCGAGCAGCTCACACCGATCGCGCGCGGCCTTCGCAACTGCTGCGGCATCGCGTTCGATGCCGACTGGAATCTTTTTGGCAACGACAATGACCACGAGAGCATTCCCAGCGAATATGTGCCCGGCCGGCTGGTAAACATTGTTCCCCATGCCTATTTCAGTTGGCCGCGCGGCTGGCTGATCGAGAAACATCCGTGGCGGGCCGATCTGCTGGCGACATTGAATCCCAATCTCGGGCGGTACGTTCCAACGGGGCTGGCCTATTACGATGAGAC
>JANWHF010000052.1 GCA_025450555.1 Tepidisphaeraceae bacterium
CCCAGCGTTCTTCCGCGCAGCCGGCGAAGGGGAACTGCTTGTGTATAAGACCATTCGCCCCGCCCTTCGCGTAGCGCCGAATTGAGCCGATGGAATCCGCGCGCCAGCGCCAGCATCATTCCGATCGCACTGTCGGCGACGTCTTCGGTGCCATAATCGGGAATATTGGCTACACGAATGTTTCGCGTAGCGGCAAAGGCATAATCGACGTTGTCGATGCCCACGCCACACCGCACTATCAGCTTGCAGCGCGTGAGCTTTTCCAAGGTTTTGCGGCCGATCGACAGATTGTGATACATCATGATGGCGTCGGCATCTTCGATTTTTCCTGCGAGTTCCGATTCGTTCGACGCGTTCAACGCCTCGACATTCGCGATGCCGGATAAAACTTTCTTCTCCGGCTCGAGATTTCCGGTGATAAAATCGGTGATGACGACTCGATGCATGAAAGCTCCTCTTGCCTGCGATCCAATAGCGGCGGACAATCAACCCTTATTCGCAGAAGCATCGTAAGCAGAATGAGAATTACAAGAAGGCCCACATGATTCTTCCAAAATACAGCATGGGGATTGGCGACCGTTTTGCCCACCAGGGACGCGCGCAGCTCGCGGCATTCGTGCGTGCCAGAAGCCAGGGGGTCGAGGTGACGCCAGTCTGGAACAAGTCCAATCGCGAGCACCTGATCGTCCATTCCGAGCCGATCAGCGTGCGCGCCGAGGCGGATGATGCCGTGCGCGCGGCCGGATGGAATGGTCCCTACTTTGTCGATGCCGATCACATCGGGTTGAAGACGGTCGATCGGTTTCTGGAACCCAGCGACTTTTTCACGATCGACGTGGCAGATTTGATCGGCAAGCCGGCCGACGATGCGGAGATCGGTCGATTTGTTTCAAAATATGGCGGATATGCCGGCTCGCTGAAGGTGCCGGGGATTGCAGGTGCGCTTGATGTCTCGCGCGCCCGCATCGAGCAAATTGCGCGCAAATATCTCCAGGCGGCACAGGAAGCCGGCCGGATCTATCGGCACATCGAATCGGCCAAAGGCGCCGACAATTTTGTCACGGAAGTTTCGATGGATGAAACCGATCAGCCGCAAACGCCCGTCGAATTATTCTTCATCCTCGCCGCCCTCGCGGATCAGAACGTGCCGCTTCAGACCATTGCGCCGAAATTCACGGGGCGATTTAATAAGGGCGTGGATTATGTCGGAGATCTGAAGCAATTTGAGAAGGAGTTTGATGAGGACCTGGCCGTCGTTGCGTTCGCGGCAAAGGAATTTGGCCTGCCGAAGAATCTCAAGCTCAGCGTCCATTCCGGCAGCGATAAGTTTTCCATTTATTCCATCATTCAAGCTGCCACTCGAAAACATGATGCCGGGCTGCACCTGAAAACTGCCGGCACGACCTGGCTGGAGGAATTGATAGGCCTTGCCGACGCGGGCGGCGATGGGCTGGAGATCGCAAAGGAAGTCTATCGGCAGGGACTGAGCCGATTCGATGAACTCTGCGGCCCTTATGCTTCAGTGATTGACATCAAACGTTCTGAATTGCCTTCGGCTGATGAGGTGAGCCGCTGGAGTGGTTCGCAATACGCGGCCGCGCTGCGTCACGATCCGCACAACGGCCAATACAACCCCTCACTGCGCCAGCTTCTTCACGTTGGATACAAGGTTGCCGCCCAACTCGGCGCGCGCTATACCGATGCGCTGCAGAAGCATGCCCAGATCATTGCGCAGAACGTCACGCGCAATATGTTTGACCGGCATCTCAAGCCGATATTTATAGGGTAATTGTAGCTTATCCAAGCACAACCGACGCCACCGACATCAGCTCATCGAGCCGGGCCGTCGTGCGATCGACCGCGGTCGCGTCGATCTGCATGGAGCTCAGATCAGCCGGCGTGAAATTCTGATGACAGGCAGTCAGATTGAAGCCGTGCTTTGATTTGCAGCACATCGTGTCGGCTGCCCAGACCAGGTTCACCAGCATGCGATTCTGGTCGGTCAGCTTGGTGGGGTTGTGATGATTGCCGGCGACAAGCTGGCACGAATGCGGGAACTTCCACTGTTCGCACAGCGCTGCGCCGAGCTGCTGGTGATCGATCCCGATGATCTCGCGCTCCAGATCACAGAAATCGCGGTCGCCCTTGGCTGCCTCGCAAACCTGGCGGGTCTGCTCGGGGCTGGTCTGAAGCTGAAGAAGAATGCCGACGTCATGAATCATGCCGGCGAGGAACGCCTCGTCGGCAATGGGAAGTTTCATCTGCTTGGCCAGGTCGCGGGCGCAGACGCCAACGGCGATGCAGTGGGTCCAGAGGTCCTTGGCGCTGAAGCCTTCGCAGATCTTGGCCATGCGGAAAAGCTGACCGATGCTCGCCGCGACGGCGATGTTCTTGATCGCATTCAAACCGAGGAGCACGATGGCGCGCTCGACTGAGCCGATTTGTCCAGGTAACCCGTAGAAGGCGCTGTTGACCACTTTCAAAATGCGCGTCACGAGTGCCGGATCATGCGCAATGATCTGATGCAGCTTGCTGGCGGTGCTGCGCGGATCTTCCACCGTCGTGATGATCTTGGCCGTCACCTCCGGGAGCGTGGCGATCGTGGAGGTCTTCTTGACAATTTCCATCACCCGAGCTGTCGGGTCCGCAACGGCAGTGGCCATTTGATTTCCTTACTTTCAGAAACAAAAGTGCCCGAGATCAGACTTCTCTCTATCGTTATCGAGCGCATCAAGGGGGTACTTGAAGGCCTGCGAAAGATGAATCGATCGTGCCGACCTTCTGCGACGGATTGGCAACGTCCGAGAATCAATAGACAATCAGCTTGGTGCGGAAGCGATTGAATGGAATGCGAGCCAAGGCCTGCGCGATCGTTTTGCCGGCATTGCGTCCGGCATAAAAGTTATGCGTGCCAAAGCGCATCGGGCGACGGCGATTCTGAATCTTCGCGAGGAGCCTGGATATTTCTGGACCCGGCTTCGGAACGTGGAAGACGTTTTTGCCGCGCTCCCGCCCAGCCTGACGGGTGCCGATGTCGATCACGGGGGTGCCAAAGCTGGCTGCCTCGATGATTCCCGAAGAACTGTTCCCCATCAGAACCGCAGCGTCTCGGAGCAGCCCGAGAAATAGCGGGTGCGACAGATTCCGCCGGAAGATGAGCTTCGGATGATTTTGCATCGCATCCCATGTGCGGATGATGCCTGCGGAGCCGGGATCATTGTTGGGATAGACGATCACCACGCAATCGAATTTGGCGGCACAAGCGTTTGCGAGCTTCTGCGCCAATTGATGCTGCTCGTCGTCGTCGGATGTTTGTGGATGAACGACGAGCAATGCGAAAGATTTCCCATTTAGCTCCGGCAATTCGCGGGCAATCTCTGAAGCCGATGACGCAAGCCGTGTGATTCCAGCGAGCCCCGGTGCTCCCGCGCGAATAATTCGCCACGGATCTTCTCCGAGCCGAGCGATGCGGACTGCGCTTGCGCGCGTGGCGGGAAAATGAACATGAGCAAGTTTCGTAATCGCATGTCGAAGCGAATCATCGACGATGCCTAATGCACGGTCTCCGCCATGCACATGCCCGACGATTCGGCCTGAGATATGCGCTGCCGACGCGGCGGCGAAGGCCTCAACCCGATCACCTACCACGAGTACGACATCACTTCCGAGCCTTTCCAATTCGTCCGCCAGGCGGCCAATTGCTTTCCCGGTAGCGACTGCGGTGGCCCTTGCGGACGAATCCCTTTCCGCCCATGGAACGACTGCATCGATTCGAAAACCTTCATTGCGAATCTGATCGATGCTCCGGCCGCGGGAGCGATCGAGGTGCATGCCGGTGGCGATCAATTGCAGCTCGAGTTTCGGATGAGCGCGGATCGCCTCAAGCACGGAGCGCATCAATCCAAACTCCGCGCGCGTGCCGCTGACAAAACAGATGCGGCGACGGCCCTCTTGAGCTTTGGACGTGCGACGTGCAGCCGATTTCATGCCACATCCGATAGCGGCGGTTGCGTGCTCGCCTTATTCCCGCAGGCCAACATGTCCCATTGAAGGATCGAACCGGCCGGAATGACCTTCAGCACTTTCTGTCCGACCACCTGCTGAAAATCGGCGGCAGAAATGCCGGTGCCAGGGCGCTGCACCGTCAGGTCGTCTTCGATGACGGCTTCACCCGCGCGGATCGTTCGTCGCGCGACGAGGCTTTGCCGGCTGGCGGTTCGCACATCCTGCTCAATTTCCAGCACACGTTTGCCCGGCGTGCCGCGGAGCGGCTGGGCTTCGCGAATCAGCTTGACATATCGTTCGAATTGGATCGGATCGCTGCTGGCCGAGTGATCGGGGCCATGGGCGGCGCGATCATAAGTCAGATGACGTTCGACGACGCAGGCCCCCGCCGCCACGGCCATACCACCGGTGATGATGTCGGTGGTATGGTCGGAGTAACCGATGGGAACATCGAATATTGCCGACAGCTCTGAAATCCAGGCGAGGTTCGCCTGAGCCGCGGGCGTCGGATAGGCGCTGATGCAATGGAGCAAGGCGAATTGCAGCTTCCACTCCTTGAGCCAGCGCACGGCGGTTTCGATTTCGCTGATTTCAGATGCCCCCGTTGAGAGCAGCAGCGGCCGATTCGCGCGGGCCGCACGGGCCAGCAGCGGGCGATTGATCAGATCGGGCGAAGCGATTTTGATCGCGGGCAATCGCAGCGATTCAATCACTTCGACATCCGTGGGCGAGAATGGCGTTGCCAGCGGGACCATTCCCAGATCGCGGATCGCCTTGACCACCTTCCGCAGGTCGTCGTTGGACAACTCATATTTGCGGAGCATGTCGGCAGGATTGCTCTCGTGCGTGCGATCCTTCTGATATTCCGCCATCACCGCGCTGCTGTGCATCAGCGACGCGGCGCGAAAGATCTGCAGCTTGACGGCCGATGCGCCGCAATTGGCGGCAATCCGCGCCAGCTCGATGGCTTTCTGGGCCGAGCCATCGTGGTTCACGCCGATCTCGGCGATGATGAACGTTGGGCCCCCACCGATGGGACGTCCGTCGATCTTGAATGGAATCATATAGCCTCTCGGAAGATGGGCGTGGCCATCTGATCGTGTTGCGCGGCAAGACATGCCTGAGCCCAGTACAGATCGCGCAGCTCGTCGATTTCGATGGTCTGGCCCGGAAGTGTTTTGAATCCCCTGCGGTCTTCACCAAAAAATGCATGCGGATCGGATGGTTTGGATTTGCCGCGCAGCATCGATGATCTCGATACCGCCACCACCGCGCCGTCATGAAGGAACAGCGGCTCCAGGTCCTGCCGGCGATGAATGCTCCCCGGATGCAGCGGCACGACGCGATCCGCCTCCAGCTTCGACATCCATTTGGGATGCCATTTGCCCACGGGACAGAAGCTGCGGACCGAATCGCAGCCTGTATCTGCGAGAATCTTCAGTCCATCGTCAATCGCGTTTTCCGGGCGCACCGGCACGTTGCCGTAGAGCACAACCAGCGCATCGGCGCGGAAAGCGGAATTGGCTTCAATCGTTTCCATCGCATGCAGCATCACGTCCTGGACGGAAGCATCGGACGTGGACAGAGCCGACGGGCGACTGATGGATTGAAAGCCAAAGGCGGTGGCCAGCGATCGAATTTCAGCCGAATCACTGCTGACGACCACTCGGCTCAGACGTTGTGACGCTCTCGCATGCCAGAAGGTATGCGCGATGACCGGCTGGCCCATCAACGGAAGCATGTGCTTATTAGGCAGCCCCACGCTGCCCGCCCGAGCCAGGATGACGCCAAGTGCCTTCATTCTTTCACCACCGATTTTCATCATTTCAAAAACCCAAAACCTCAGATTTCAAATTTGAAATCTCAAATCTGAGATCTCAAATTCCTCCGCGCGCCTACGGCCGATGCCACTCGCGACAGCTCGCGCAAACCGGATGCTCGGCCCATTTCGATTGCTCATGCGCTTTTCGCAATGCCGCCGCGCGGCGCTGCCACACTTCGGCTAGAGAATCTCCGCCCAAATTTCCGAGCGTTTGGCGGCCCAGAACATCCTGCTCGCAGGAAACGATGCGACCATCTGAAAGAATGGTCAGTCGAGAGTTGAGTCGAGCACAGGGACGACGGCGCGGCGGCGCCATATCAGCGACAGCAACATCGGGAATCAGTCCCGCATAATCACTGGGCCCCCGAATCACCGCGCAACCCACGGCTGAAAGCCATTGGTCGTACCAAGGCTCCATTTCGCTGCTGTTTTGCACACATTTGACGAACGTCGGCACGAGGATCGGCACGCCTGTCCCATTTCGGCTGGTGAGCAGTGTCCGGATGTTCTCCAGGAGTTTTTCGTATCCGCTCATTCCCATCACCTGCTGATAAGTGTCGGGGCGAAGCGCGGGGACATGGACGGATACTACGTCCACTGCAGATGCTCCCAGCCGGGCGATGGTGTCCGGGCTCACGCCCAGCAGATCGGTCTCTACATGAACCGAAATCGTGCCCGCGGCGGCAGCCATTTCAAGAAGCTCGAAAAGTTGGTCGTAGAGCAAAGGATCGCCGACACCCGCGAGCGTCAGCCGTGTGTCATCCACCGCCGAAAAAGGTTCGATGAGTTTGCGCGCGACATCGAGTGACAGCGGGCTGCGCTGAATATCAACGTGCGTCTTCGGGCAGAAGACCGGCCGGGTATTTCGTGTCGTCGTCGTTTCAAGAACGATCTCGCGCGGGAGTATGTCGATCGTCTGCCAAGCATCCATCTTACGGACGATCTGCTCGGCGTTGCTCGAAACAAGTTGCCCATTGAGGCTCTGCATCGCCGCGCTCAGGCGGTTGATCTGTCGGGTCGAATCAAGCTTGAAACGATGCGTGGTTCGCGCCACTGCGGTCGGCACCGGCGCGCACCATTGGCCGGCAAGCGGCTCGCGACTGACTTGATCCGGCAGATAGTGCAGCAGACGACCCGCATGCAACTTCGCAGCAGATAATCGCTCCAGCAGACTTCGCCGAAGCAGAACCGAGCCGAGCCCCGGCGCGGCAGGCGTGAAGCAGATCGGCGCGTCGAGATTCTTTTCCGAATGGGCGATCAGATCATCTATCAGACCTGCATCGATCAATGCCGCCGATGGGTCGATCAGCAGCGCCGATTGCGCTTCCACGCGCTCGAGCAACTCGGCAGCCCAAGGGGCATAAAACCCCAGATCAAAATCACATGTCGAAAGCAATCCGCCTCGCCATCCATCCGACCATCGACGAGCCGCGGCGATCGATTGCACCTGCGGCAGCGTCACCCGCGGCCCCTTGGCCAGCACATAAGCGCCCGCTTCCGCTGCTGCGGGTCCGGCTGTCTTAAGCTGATCTTCCCAGCACAGCAGCGCGAGCGAAGAGAGCCGCTTGCTGCGCGCCAGCCGTTTGAAGGTCCAGCGAAGCACCGGCTCTCCGCGAAAGAGGCGCGTGGCGCTGCTGGAGGCCGCGGTTTCATGCAACATGGACACAATTGCAGTGATTTGATTCACGCCGCCCTGCTCCCCGATTGAAGTGATTCCTCGGCCGACAATATTTCGAGAACCTGGTTGATCATGTTCTGGAAATCCCGCGCGGCCTCGCACATTGCCTGGACATTCTGAATGTCCCGCTCGACCTGCAGCTTCTGCCGTTCAGTCGCGCTGATCCTTGCCGCGGCGATCTTGCGATCTGATCTGAAGCGTTCCATTTCGGTTTGCTGCGTGAGATGAGTAACAAGGTCATAGCAGGAGCCAAGCTCGTTCATTCTCGAACGGAGCTTGTCGATCGATGCGATGGCTCGGTTCACGCGCGACTGATCGTCAATGTGATCGCGAATCTCCTGCAAGAGCGGCATCGTGTCGCGTGCAATCTGCTCGATCTCGGCTGCCTCTTCACGCCGATTGCGCAGGCAGTCGAGTGCTTCGCCAATCCTGCTGAATTCCAATCCGGGATGCGCCTTCTGCTTTGAAATGGTCGTCGTACAGAATTGCTCGATCGCCTCGTTAAACGTCATCACCGTCGTTCCGCGCTTGGCGGCGCCGCCTTCCGTCGCATCGATGATCCGCGCTTTTGAGCGGGCAAAATCGCGCTCGAATTGCTGCAGATAAGTGAAAAGTCGCTCTTCGGTATACATCGGCCGCCCCTGATAATCGGGAATTCGCCGAAGGATGAACCGCTCGCGGACAATCTGGTCCCACTGCTTCATTTCGACGCTGCAGAAGCGCGACAACTCCGGCCGCCAGACATCCTCGTAACTGGTGCCCGGCGCGTAACAGAGGCCATCGCCAAAGCCCAGATCCTGCCCGATAAAAATGATCGGATCGCAACCCAGATGCTCGGCCAGGTAATAAGCCAGGTGAGCGACGGTTGCTCCATCCTGCAGCCGTTCCTTGTTCAGATGCATCTCGCGCAGCAAATCTTCCGCGTACGCATTTCCCAGCACCGAGACCGGCCCCGGATACATTCTGAAGATTGCCTTGTTGGCCTTGGGCTCGGCCACCAGCTCCGTATTGATCGATTTGGGCAACTTCTCAAAGAAACGCGTGCAGATTTCGTGATAATCCAGCGACGTCACAAACCTCGGCTCAATGCCCATTTCCAGCAGCGGCTGCAACGTCGTCTGCACCGCGATAATCACCGCGCGATCCTGCAGCCCGTGCAATAGATGCTTGTTTTTGCGAAGCGAAGGCCCCGCCGACACGATCACCGCCGGCTGCCCCTGATGATGATTCTTCAAGCGCGACATGCACGGCGCCGCCAGATACCAGGCGATGGTCTGCGCGACATTCTCTGCCGTCTTGCGCCCATTCAGCACCAGCGTGTTCAAACTCGTTCTGCTGTAGGCGGCAAATTCGTCGAGCCATTGGCGGATCTGGTCATGAAATTTGCCCGCGATGCGCTGGCTGGGCGCGTGAGCGATTTGCGTCGCGCCGATGGAGATCATGGCCGCCTTGGGCGTCAGGCGCAGCATCAATTGTGATTTGTCCGCCCGGGTGATGAATGCCAGCCGCCCCGCTTCAATCGCTGCGCTGAAATCTCGCGTCTCAAAAGCCGCGCGCAGCATCGACAAATCCGGCTCAAAAACAAAGATCACCGCTTCTTCGGCTGCCTCTTCAATTAATGCTTCGACGTGGTAACCCAGCCCCATCCCAAAGACGTAAAACGCCATGGATTGATCGATGGCCGTCTGCTCCAGCAGCTTGCGTGCTTCGGCAACCGGATCGTAGCGGCTGTGAAGCAGAATTGAGCGGCCGTCGGAAGCAATAGCAGACAGCGTTGCCGCGCCGGATCGAGTTGGCTCGACGGTATATCTGGATCGCTCGTCGAGCGCCTCGATTTCGGCCGCCAGCGCCGGGTCGGCCGACCAGAGAGCCGCCAGGTTTTCCAGGTACGGCGCAGACTCGTCGAGGATGTACTGCGTGGAAAGATCGGTGGTTGCGGTCATTGTTCCTCGGCGGTAGCGTGGCGCAGCGCTCACGTGCGAGCGCGGTCACGCCTGTCATCAGGTGTTATCGGACCGCCTTGGGGGAAAGGTTGAATCA
>JANWHF010000053.1 GCA_025450555.1 Tepidisphaeraceae bacterium
GCGGATTTGCAGACCCCACCCATTCCCCAAGAAAAAAATGGAGCGATCCTTGTCGCCCAGGCGGCGCACCAATTTCGCCTGAGCGAAGCCCAATACCGATTTCTGCAAAAAAACAGCCTGTGGCTCGATGTGCCCTTGCGGCAGCAACCCGCCTGGCGAAAAATATTGGCCGATTTCGCACCTTCGATCAATTTGGTGCGTGAATCGCGATCGCGCCCTTCATTGCATTCCATTCACGAAGTCGATCGGGATGTTGAGCATGACTCATCCAGGAACGCCGGACTTGCGGATATCCTTTCTCGCTTGGCATCGCAGGAATGGCAGGCGGGTCAATTTGATTCCTCCATCGATCATATTCTTGATATTGTCCAGATCGGCCGTGCGATGAAGGCCGACGCCCAGCTCCACGACATGTTATGGGAATCATTGAATGTGGATGCCTCGGGCATTCAGGCGACGGTGCAGTTTGCTCAGCCGGGAAAAGCGCAGCTTGACCTGATTGCAAAAGATCCCGACCTCTATCGAAAGAGAATTCGCGACTTCATTGCCCTTCTGTTGGATGAACGCGAGTTGCGCCTCGCGTTTGAAACCACCTGCTATAGCGAAGGCCTGCGCGATATTCGGCGAGCCGGATTCAATTCAGAATCGATTGAATCGCAATGGATGATGGATGAGCTTCTTGAGCCTTCGGTGCGGATTGAATCCGTTCGATCAGCGCGCCGCCATTTCGCTTTAGCACGGCTGGCCAACGAACCGGATCTCTCTTTCGATTCCGGTATGGCAACGTTGCCGCCTCGCGATGAGAAACAAGGACCGAATCTGCGATCATGGCTGATCACCGATGAAAGAATGGGCCCATGGCCTGAAGGAATGCTGGCCACGTATTGCCGGTATCTTGCCTATCGCCGGATCGGTGCGGTGGTCATGGCGATTCACCTCTACGCCGTTGATCATCACGGAGTATTGCCAAAGAAGCTCGATGAACTGGTGCCCGCCTATTTGCCGGCGATTCCGGATGACCCTAGCGCATCGGGTTATCAGTCTTTCCTATATGCGTTCAGCGCCACGGGTCGCACAACGGTCTATTGTCCCATCTATCGCGTTTACGTTCCCGTGGGGAATTGGCAGTCCAAGTAAGGCGGCTCGTCACGCATTCAAGCCCGTAGACTGTCGATGAACGCAACCGCCAGAAAATAGACCAGCGGCACCAAAAGGTAAGACACCCCCAGTGCGACCAGAACCATGATGGGCTGGACCATGATTAGCGCGCTTGCGCGCCGGCGAACATTTGGAATCAGTCCTTCCGACAGGCACTTGGTCGTCATCAACCAGAACAAGCCAATAAAGAATGCTGTGGCTGCCGCAACGGTGCAAAGGCCCAGGACGAGGAAACCGCCGATTGGGAGTCGAGCCAGATTTGCTCGTTGAAGGAGGATCGCGGCGATGAGGAGCAACGATGGCCCGACGACCCAGGCCAGCGGCCCCGACGCGTAATAGCTCATGGCCACTGCACGATTCTGCTGTTCGATCGGCAGATGCGCAGGATGAAAGAAGTAGCTGTTTAGGCCGGTGATGAGAAAGAAAAAGAGCCAGATGCTCCCAAACAGGACGACATGGGCGGCAATGTCAAAAGGCTCGATTCGGGTGGCCGGAGTTAAGCGAGCGATCAGCGGGCTCACAGGGTAGCCACAATGGCTGGCGACAATCATCAGTGCCGCGACAGCAAGAGACGCCAATAGCACCGTCACATGTTGAAAGAAACGGGCGTCGCCGTACTCCACGGGACGAAACGCGTGCAATGCAAAGCGCCTGGGTCTGAAAGTGACTTGAAGGACGGTTCGCCAATAGGCGCGCCAGAATCCCAGCAAATTGCGATGGGCAAATGGAACTTGTGTCCCGGCCACGAAGTTCGCGCCGACCTCCAGGCCGCATTCAGGACAAACATCCCCAGCTAAAGCGCGAAGATCGTAATAACAACCAGGACAGGGAATCGCATGTGCGTCGAATCGCGAAGAATCAGCCGGCAGCGAGCCCGATGACATCAAGCGTAGATTCTACCCCTCGAACCCGCGCGCGCAAAACCGCCAGGCGGCTCAAAAATGAATTTGTGCTGCCTGGCGGTGCGCCTTTTGATCGATTGGGCTTTACTTGTTCAGCTCATCCAGCAGCTTATCCGTTGCCGAATCGAGCTTCGACCCGTCGGCATCATACGTCCCCGTCGCGATCTGCCCCTTGATGTCTGCGACCTTGTCGGCGCGCACGCCGCTGTTGGCCTTGAGCGCCGCCAGCAGATGACTGGCGCCGGACAATTCCAGGCGATCGGTCGCCTTCATGGGCGTCGACCCGTCGGCCGGCAACTGCTTGCGAACGGGGTTGGAGTAAATCTTCTGAAGAGGGCTGGTCGCCCCCGTGTTTTGAACTGGGTTCATCATCTCTCCGCGGTGCGCCGGGCAGCCAAGCCGGCAACCAAGGGAAGCGGACGATTCCATCGCCCTGCTCTCGACGCTCCTGGCTATGCGTCAATGCTGCTGCTATCGACGCAACTTTCGCCGATTCTGTAGCGACTAAAGCTGGTCATGAATATCAGATAAACGTCTGTAATAAAACGAGTTATGAAATTCATGCAAAAGCCACGCGCAGAAAAAATACAAGCAAACCCGATTTTATCGCCGACGAAATTCCGCCCACTTTAACCAAATTACCCACATTTCGACCCTATCGGCGGCATCGCTCTTTACAGGACCGTTATTATGGGAACTCAATTTTACCGGACCACGCTTTTGCCGGTCAGGATCGCTTCGGTCAGGCGGGCGGTCATTTTCGGATTGCGGTAGACCATCGGCAGCAAAAATCGCAGGTTCTGCTGGGGGCCGCGCAGGTAATCGCCGAGGGTAGTCCGCCATTGCTGGCGATAAGGTGACAAGGCGTCCTGCAGATGCGTTTCGCGCAAGGCCTTTTTGATGACCTCAACGGCAAACCGTGCCGACCAGCAGTTGGGATAAATATCTTCCCCGCAAGCCGAGTAGAACCCCCCCGCCGGCCCGACCAGCAAAGTGCGATTGGCCACGCCTTCGTGCGCCAGCGCCCCCGCGAGCGGTAGATCGAGGCTGATCATCGCGTCCATCGGCACATCATTTTTCGCGATCAGAACGTTGTGGCTCTTCAGCACATCGATCCACTGCCCCATCAGCTCATTAGGGCGTATGCGCGACAGCGATTCAACCGGCTGCACCACCGACAACTGCACGCATCGACTCCCCGGCATCGCCCATCCCCATGCCAGCATTTCCTGCAAGTTCAGGCACATCGGAATCACCGGCCGGTTGCCCAGATCCATCCATTTCGTGCCCTGCAATTTCAAAATCGAATATCGATGAACAACATCCGGCCCCCAGGCTTCCGGCAATCCCAGCAACTTTTGCTGCGCCTCCGGCAATGAGCCACAGACGATCAGCATCTTGGGCCGCAGCATCGCTTTGGCCGTTGAAATCTGGGCCCCCTTCTCATCCAGTCGATGGATGACCAGCGACTTGGGCCGGATCATCTCCACTTTCTGCGCCTCGGCCACCGACACCAGGCATTCGCGAACCGCTTTATACGAAGCGACATAAGCCATCGCCGACTTGTGGCGATATTCGCTTCGAGTCGGCGGGTCCGGAGACAAAAACTGCAAGCCGTAGGTCGAAACGACATCGAGCTTGCGTCGCAACGGCTCAAGCAGCGGATGTAATTTGAAAAACTCCGGGTTGATGATGACCAGCCGGTCGGGCTGCGCCTCATCGGGGATGGTGCTGTGAAGGACGCTGATCTTCGCGTTCTGTCGCAGCAATGCCGCCGCGAAGTAAGCTGCCGGATGTTCGCCCAGCACCAGCACGTCAAGCTGCGGTTCAGGTTTAGCCATGTACGGGCCTCATGATAATGATCCAACTCATCCCGCCAAGGGGCTCAGCCGTTTCGGCACACGCATTGCATGAGCACGCTGCGAACCAGTTGTAAGGCGCGTGAAAAACCCTTTTCTCGGAGGTCTGCTCATGAAGAAGATCGTGTTTGCCGTATTGTCCCTCTCGATCATTGCGTCCCTCGTCGGCTGCCATGCCGAAGCGGACGTGGATCATCCGCACAGCGTCTCGCATGTCGTCGTTGGCCAATAAGCACCTAATCATGTCGGATGGCACGCATTTTGTCGCCGTCCGTGCAACTTTGTCCCTTTTTCACAGGAGTGACTCATGAAGCGCTTTATTCTTCTCTCGCTGGTGATGGCGATGTTTGCCGGCACGCTCGTGGCCTGCCATGCCGAAGGCGATGTTGGTCATGACACGGCCCAGATCGTGCCGGGCCGCTAACCGCCAAAAATCCAGAGTTCACCGTGGGCCACGAAGATTCCTTTCGGTCTTGCCGAAAGTCGTTGTTCTTCGTGGCCCACGCTTTGTTGTCGCGAGCACATGCGAGAAGGGGAATCAGCGGTCACCGTACTCCCGATGCGCCCCGAGCCTGCCTGCGAGGCTTCGATCCTCATCGTCGATGACGACGAAGCAGGCCGGGAAGCACTTCGGCGTCATCTCAAGCACAAAGGATTCTCCACCCTCATCGCCGGCGACGCGCCTTCCGCGATGGAAAGCGTATCGGCTCATCATCCCGATCTGGTGCTGCTGGATGTGATGATGCCACAGATCAGCGGAATGGATCTGCTGACGCAATTACGCGAGCAATATGACGAGACGCAACTGCCGGTCATCATGACGACGGCTCTGAACCAGAGCCATGAAATCGTCGAGGCGATGCGGCTGGGGGCAAATGATTATGTCACCAAGCCACTCGATTTTGCGGTCGTGCTGGCAAGAATCCAGACGCAGCTCAAGCTCAAACAAACCGTCGCGCAGGTGCTGGCATTGGAACGGGATCTGAGCCAGCGCAATGACGAGCTTCAACAGGCCAATCGTGAATTGTCCGAGGCGACCGATCGCACCCGCCAGGAACTCGAGGCGGCAGCCAAGGTGCAGGGAGCGTTTCTGCCCACCGCGCCGCCTGTCGTTGGATCCCTAAAATTCGCCTGGGCCTTTCGCCCTTGCGCCGAACTGGCTGGCGACGCATTGAATGTATTTGCTTTCGATGCGCAAAATGTTGGGCTTTATGTGCTGGATGCCAGCGGGCATGGCGTTCCCGCGGCGCTGCTGGCCATCTCCGCGACCCGCCTGCTTTCGCTTTCCGACGGCTCTGACTCCATCCTGATCGATGCCTGCCCGCAAGGCTCCCGCCCCGCCGATCCGGCTCAAGTGGCCGAGCATCTCAACCGCAAGCTCGCCTGGAACCCGGCCGCCGCCCAGTTTTTGACGATCTTCTATGCCGTGCTGAATGCCACGACGCAAGAGTTCACCTACGTCTCCGCCGGCCACCCCGGTGCTATCCGCGTCGATGACAAAGGAAATTCCCAACTGCTCGAAGGCACCGACCTGCCCATCGGCATCGGCGAAAGCTATCAGCAGCATTCGATCCGCCTCGAACCCGGCGACCGCGTCTACCTCTACTCCGACGGCATCACCGAAGCCATGAACGCCGACCGCGCCCAGCTTGGCGTCGAACGATTGCAGAAGATCATTGAAGAAAAAAGTGACCTGCCGCTGCAGGAGAGCATCGACGGAATTCTGCGCCAAGTCGAAGCATGGACCGGTGATTCACCCGCGCGGGATGACATTTCCATTCTCGCCGTGGAGTTGCTGGCAACAGCCTGATGAGCGTCGAATCAGGTGCTTTCGACATCCCGCCGGATCGCTCACGGCCGAAGGTAGTCGTCGCTCACCAGCATATGCGGGCTCGGATAGCTCGGCGGAATGCCTGGGTGTGCGGCCTATTTTTCGGCCATCACGGTGCGTATTGCTTGAGTTAAATCCTCGTAATTGAATGGCTTTGCAATGTAACAGGCAAATCCAACGTCAAGGGCCGCTTGAGCTTCGTCCGCTGCGATATCACACAAGAAAATGCAATTTCGAAAAACAGCAATCCTGGGCTGGAATCCGTGCAAAGCTTGAAACGACCCACTCGGGAACATCGGAAATGACTAAAATCCTGCGTTGTGCGACCAACGGTGTGGAACCAAAGTTCCTCCATCATGCAAGGCCGTCAGCCTGATGAATTGAACGAACTGCACGCCCACCTCAGCAGCGCCCTTCTGGCCTGTTCCCGTTGCATTGACGATGGCAGGCTGAACTCAACTGAGTTACTGAAAGTCGCGAAGCTCCTGAGTGCCGCCCAAATGAAGCTGCACCAGTGCCGGCGCACTGAGCCGCCGACCAAGCCGCCGAGATGACCTGTGCATTTTGTCGCTTAAACAGGCAATAACACGGCAATGATTGATCAGGCGGGGTAACGGCCGCGAATTACTGCTGCGCGGGGTGATCCGGATCGATTCCCTTCTGGATTTTGGCCAGCCGCTCTTTGTGTGTGAACCAGGCCGTTGCCGTATGGTAAATGGTGAAGCCAATCGCCACTGAAGCAACAACTGCCGCCGCCGCCCAATCGCCTGACATAGCCTGCTCCAATCGTCAACATTCTTTGCGAAGTGCTCTGCGAATCATAACATTCCGCCGCGCGGTTGCTTCAAAAATCCAAGTGCGCTGCCTATGGCCTTCATTTCTGACTCAAGCGAAAGCGACGGGACCGATACGCTTGCGCAGGTTCCATGGTGATCCGATCACGGCGGACCGACCTCCTCTTGCTCCGGCCCCTTTCACGGCCGAATGCATCGTCGGTCACGAGCTTTTGCAGGTTCGAATAAGTCGGCGGAATGCTGGGGGCGGTGACGAGCTTGCCTTGCATTTCCAAGGCAGAGACAGTCAGTTTCAATTCGAGCAATTGGGGGGAGCAGGTCTGCTATGGTTGAAATGAGGATTGGTCGTGCTTGCCCGGCAAGCCGCGCAGCTCTCGTCGAACCGTGGCCTGATGGGCCTTATCCGCGGTTCGCATCTCCTGCTCCGATTTGCCTTTGAATATCTTGCGAACCAGAAACAGCGGGCCAACAAGTGGAAGTAACACGATCCAGCGAATGCGGCCGGCGGTTGTTAAAGTCATCGTTCACCAGCATACCGGTGGCCGCCATTCTTGCGAACGGTCTTTCCGCCTGAACGCCGGCGATTTGCAGCCTCGCCGCTCAATTCACCGACGAGTGCAGCCGGTCACCAGCTTTTGCGACTTCGAAAAGGCGCGAACTAAGGGGTTCCTGACACGTTCCTGACATCTTAATTCGATCGTCCCCTCCCTCGGCTCGCTCCACGATGTGGCCACCAAAGGAGGTAAAAGGTTCGCGTCACGTTCGCGTCACCTCTATTTTCTCCCGTCGCCTTTATTTTCTCCTATGGAAAAGCCGCCGGTAATTGAACTCCGGCGGCTGGATCGATTCGCAAAATCAATTTGCATCAGCCGTGGGTATCGACGGATTCGCCCTTGCCCGGCTCGGATGGCTTGGGTTGCTCTGCCTGCTGCTCTTGAAGCTGCTTGGCCTGAAGTTGGGCAAGCCTTTTCTTGGCAATGGGGTCGCCATGTTGGGCTTCTTTGGCCGTCTGTGCCGCTGATTCGGTAGCTTCTTGGGCCGCTGAGGAAACGGTGGTCGCAGATGACGATCCGCCGCCAGACGCTATTCGCTGCGACGCATTCACCAGCGCCGCGCCAATCGCACTAACTGACATGTCATTCCTTTGGTCGAAGTGCTTCGGAAACTCTTGTGATTTATCGGCTTGATATTTGAAGGTCCACGGCTTTTCGGCCATTTTAGTCGGTTGGTCGGAAGGACCGATAATCAGGCCCGCGGACGCGCCGTGAAGCAAGGTGGTGGAAGTTCGGACGGTTGGCGGGATACTCGGGGTGAAAGTTACCCGCTTCTTCCCTACCCGCCGACTCAATTTGGGGAGCCCCTCACGGCCGAACGCAATCGTCGGTCACCAGCTTTTGCGGATTCGGATAGTTCGGCGGAATGCCGGGGGCGGTGACGGGCTTGCCCTGCTTCTCAAGGGCGGCGACGGTCAGGTTCAGTTCGAGCAGTTGGGCGAGCAGGTCCTTCTTCGCGTCAAATCCATACGCGGCCAAAACTGCCGCGTCGAGGGCGGCATCGGCGTCCATGAGCGGATGCCGGCCCGGCAGCTCGAGCGTCCGGTAGACCGCCCGCAGCCCGCCGGTCGTGACCTTCAACGCCTCGGCCCGAACGCCGGATACGTGCGGGTCCATACGATTCTCATATTTGCCCCGTTGTCTTTATGCTTCACTCAGCAGGTCACGCCGCGCCAAACAATGCCGGCTGATCGGCCGAGTCCTTTCGTTGCCTCGCCCGCTTCGAACGAGCTCGCGGTTGGCCGGGACCCACTAATCGCAAGAAGTCGGATTCTCGCCCGACTTCTCGGGCGAGCGACAGCAAGTCCAACCGGCGAAGAATTTCCACCGTAAGCGGTCGCTTGGCATCCCAAAATACGATGCCGTTGTAGAATTTTTTGGCCGGTGAGCTTCGCAGCAGGTTAAGCACAAGCTGCGCAGCCTCCTCCGACTCAAATGAAAGAAAATTTGTGGCGTCGTCGAATACAACCGGTTTCCCATTCACCGGCCCCACGAGGGCAAACTCCAGTTTCTTATAAAGCCCCGAGATGGCAACTTTCCAGGGTGCAAAGGTGTAGTCTCCGACGCCGAAGATCGAGAACGGAGGACGACCCCGATAGATCGAGCTTGCGCGGGCACCCAGTTGCTCCCGGTGCCGTTCAAGATAGCTCCACGTCTTTGGCGCCTTGGAACAAATCGGCAGTGTGTCCTGGCCGACAAGCGATTGCGTAACGATCATCCGCCGCCCGGTTCCGCCGATCTTGCCGTTGGCAACTTCGGACGTTTTGAGCATCGGGTAGAGATAGTCGCTCTCGATATCCACGGTTTCTTCGAGCCCATTGAGGAGCCGACCAGTCTTCACCCTCAGCTCCATCACTTTCGAGCAATCGTGCTTAATGCCCGAACGCCAGCGCAGTCGCTCCTCGCCTTCCAGGTGGCGCGCTGCTCTATATGATGGCAGGTCCGCAACAAGCCGCCCCTCGACCGATCCAAATACCTTCTCGGGTCGCGCCGTCGCGGAGAAAACTGGAAAAACCTCTGCCGCAAAATCGCTTGACGGTGCGTCGCAAAACTCAATAACCAGAAGCGTTGCGTCAACGGCGGCCTCGAAATGTGACATCGCGTCGATGGGATACAATCGAGCGCGTCCAATGGCGATTCCATTCGACCAGCAATGCTGCAATGCTTTTCGTGCAACCGCAGACTTGACGAGCATCGCCAGCACGCCGCGGCGTCCACAGAACGCCTCACACAACTGGATGAGCATCCATTCGGATATATCGAAATTCGCCTTGCCTGTAACGGCTTCCAATCCGCTGCGCTTCTGGAAATTGGATTTCTCCGGAAGGTTCGAGCTTCCCAGCGCGCTCAGATGCGCGTTGGTCACCCAAGGTGGATTGCCAATGATCAAAACCGGCTCAGGCAATGACGCGAGGTGTTTTCGCCAAAGCCCATCGAAAAAGTCGGCCTGCTCGATCTGTAACCGCGCCGCGTCGCCACGTTCCAAAAGGGTTGCACGCGCATGGTCGACGTATTTTGAAGATATTTCGAGCCCCAATCCGGAGGCAGACTGCGGCCATTGATCGGCCGCCGCGAACAGAAAACTGCCGCGTCCGCAAGTCGGCTCGATGAAGGAGCGCGGAGCTACACCCAGGTCCGCCAGCAGTCGGCAGCATTGCTGGGCAAGGTTCCGCGGGGTCTGGAAGTCGCCGAACTCCGCGATCTGCTTCGTTTTAGCCATAAGAAAGTCCGACGAAAACGCGTAGCGTACCTTGCTCGTTTATCGACTCAGCGCAGCCTCACGACACCCTCGACCGCGCCGGCTTGGCTGATGACGCGCGAATATTGAAGTCGCCATTGTAGGGCATTAGAGATCGTCAAATATCCCTGTTCACATGGCCTTTTCAGCAGCTCCTTGGCAATTTTGCTCGCCTCAATCTCGTCCACTGGCAGGTTCTTGTCCCGCATGAGGCCTATCAAGTCTTCGGCATTGCTTCCGGCCTCGAGGTGCTGGCGAATCAGCTTCGTCATGGAGAAATCCCCCGTTCGACTTTGGTCGACGAAGACCGTGTGCAGGATGTTCAAGGTGGCAGTGTTCGTTTGCGCGTCATCCTTCTTGTCGTAGACAAATACCAGCAGGTGATAGCCGAGTCCAAAAATCTTCTGTCTCGCGGATTTGAACGGGCACGATGACTGCGGCTGAGTGATCGCGGTCACCTTCATGTCGACGCCAAGATCCGGGAAGTCGACACCCAGGGCGGAATTACATGGGGCGAATGAATATTTCGCCAAAAGGTACGCGCGAAACTTATGTTCAAGATAAGTGCCAACGGCCTTTCCGTCTGTCACTCCGTAGAGCGACGGTTCGGGGAAAACTGATTCGGCCTCCGCAAATCTGGATGCCTCCTTGCAAAGAAGTTCGAATGTCAGGGGTGCTGCCATGCGCGTTGATTGTATATGAAATTGGCCCCGAATGTTGGATCCTCGGGCATCCTACAAATCGAGCAAACGGTCAAGTTTCAGGCGTTCCCGCCTTGCCGCGCTTCTTCATCTCGATCAGGACGATCGGCTTCCAGACATAATCGGCGAAGGATGTGCCTCCACCATCTTCGGTTGATTTGCGGATGCGCATCTCGGCGGTGCCGCCATCGTCGAGCGAGCCGCGCTGGCCGAAGGCCTGGAAGAGGCGATCGAGGAAGATCTGCGCCTGGCCCTTTTCGTCGCCGGTGATGTTCTCGGCAGACCAGTCCAGGAACTGCTGGAGAAGTGCCTCGCGCGTTTGATTGAGGTTGGCCCGCATCCCTTTACCGTATGGTAGCGGAAGCGAATTAGCTGTCGAGGGCTTGCACTCGAGGGACTGAACTGGGTTACCTCTATAGGGCCCTGTTGAAAGCTGCTCGGTGCGATTATCTTTGGCGCCATGGTGTTGTGGAACTTCCGATGGTCGCGGAAGGTGATTTACGGCGGCGCTTCCGTTGCTGCCGTGGCGATATCTGTCTCGGCCAAGTCGGGCCAGCCGGATGTTGGACAAGCCCTTGTCAACGCCAGACAGTTGTTTGGGCTATGGGCCCTGGCGTTCCTGCTGGCGTCGATGATCCTTGGCCCGTTAACATCAGTGTTCCCCTGGGTGCCGCTCCGTTCGTCGTTCATGTATGGACGGCGAGCCGTGGGCGTATCAGCACTCGGGTTTTGCATTCTTCACGTCCTGGCCTATTGCTGGTCGGTGCTGCGAAGGGACTGGCGCGAACTCTTTACCCCCGGCGCGCTGTGGGTGACCGGGCTTGCGCTCGGCCTGATCGCGTTGATCGACATGCTGGCCCTGGGGGTTACGAGCCGGGATGCATCGGTTAAAGCCATGGGCGGGCGTAAGTGGAAGAAGCTGCACCGGTCGGTCTACTGGCTGCTGCCGGTCGTCTTGCTCCACGCTGTCCTGGTGGGTGCTGATTTTGGCGTGAACCACGGCCCCGACGTTCATGGGGAAGCCGATTACGGATGCCTGATCGCGTTTCTATGCGTGTCGGCCGGATGGATGCTCCTGGCGATTCTCAGACGGCGAGGTTGGCGATGGACGGCGACTGCCTGGGGAAGGGGGCAGCGAGCGCCATTGTGAAACGACCGCCACGACGCGATCGAAGAACATGGGTCACCGATTATGATTGGAGTGGTGACAGTGTTTTCTTCCTGGGGCGTCTAGCGCGAGCGACCGGATCGATGGCGACGCCGATTTGTTAGAACCGCTTTCGCCCCGCTTTTGATTATTGGCCGCCCATTTTTTGCACCAGGCGGCGCCTGTCAGCCATGTTTCTCGCCTATGCGAATGTTATGAATATCCAAAAAAATCGAAAATAAGTGTTGGAATCTGCCGTTGTACGGTTATAGTATGGGTTCGCAGAAGTGTAATGGCAAGTACTGCGATGGGACGGAAGAAGGAGATGGTTGCCCATGGCAGGGCCTATCGACAGGGATAAGAGAATGAAGAACGATCCTAAGAATAGCAGACCCGTCAATTTGTCGGAGAGAGGCAGAAAAAATCGAAAAAGTGATGCAATATGACCATTCCCTTCGGCACACCGTTCGCGCAAATAGCAGTAAACTAGTAGTTGCGCTCCGGGGGCGGCTGTGGCATCTTGTCGGGCGTGAAGGAGCACAAA
>JANWHF010000054.1 GCA_025450555.1 Tepidisphaeraceae bacterium
AAGAGCTCTCGATGCATGAGGTCATGACGGCGCTGCTGGAGTTGATTGAGAATCAGGTGTCGGATATCGCCGCCTCGGTACTGCTCGTTCAGGACGGCGCAATCTGTCAATACGCGGCGAATCTGCCCCAGGAGCTTTCAAGCGAGGTCGAACAGCATTCCCTGCGGATCGCCTCGTCCCTTGTCGCGACTCACGGCGCCGACCGTGCCAGTGTTTTCTGCTCGAGCTTCGAAGCTGATGTCTGGTCCAGCGCTGCTGACAAAGCGCGAGCCTCCGGGTTTCAAGTGGCCTGGGTTGCGCCTGTCTTTCAGAAAGACGGCGCGCGCATTGGATTGATCGTGATTTACAGCCGGGAAAGCTGCGGACCTACAGCCGCCCAGCGCCGCACACTGCTGACAGCCGGCGAGCTTTGCACCGTCGTCGTGGATCATTACCAAACGCATCACCAACTTGCTTACCTTGTCCAGCATGATTCACTGACCGGTCTGCCCAACCGCATTCTGTTTGAAGACCGGCTCCATCAGGCCCTGGCCTCCTCGCGGCGCGAGGGGCGGCTCGTCGGCCTGCTGGCGATGGACATCGATCGATTCAAGTCGATCAACGATACGCTCGGCCACCAGGCGGGCGATTCGCTCCTCCAGCAATTCGCCCAGCGGCTTCGCGAGAACCTGCGGTCCAGCGACACGACCGCCCGAATGGGCGGCGATGAATTCAGTGTTATCCTTCCCGACCTCAAGGCGCCCGAGCACGCCGCCGCGATCGCGCGGAAACTGATTGCCACGGCGCAAGAGCCGTTCTCGATCCTGGGCCGAGAGGTTCATGTCAGCACGAGCCTCGGCATCAGCATCTTCCCAATCAATGGCAACGACAGCCCCTCGCTGCAGAAAATGGCCGATGAAGCGCTTTACGCAGTGAAGAGCGCAGGCCGAAACGGCTTTCGGTTCGCCTCCGAATAATCAGGAGGCTCTCTTTCGCCGCCCACCGAGTCACTCCAGCAACTAACTTTGGAAAATATTCCGCCGGTCCCGACGTATTAGCCTTGAAGGGCTGCGCGGTCTAGCTGAAACTATTCCGGGTTCGTAAGACGCTCAGGCGGCTACATGGCGCGCGAGGAGGCTGATTTGTTGCGGACTGGCGCTCCGGCTGCTCCCCACGAGGGAGCCGATGTTCCTCTCACCTTTGTCATTCCACCCGGGAATCCCCCTGTAGGACAATCATCTAATTCAGTCGCCGATCTATCGCAGGCCATTTTGGAAATGCGCGCCGGCGATGCCCTGCGCGCCCAGGGCAAATTTGACCAGGCCTTTCAGCATTACCTTTCGGCCCTCCATCGCAACCCGAAGAATCCCGATGCCCTGTTTCGGGTCGGCATCAGCTTCTGGTATCACGGAAAGCAGGACCAGGCGCTGCATCATCTTCAACAGGCCATCGCGCATCGGCCCGATTTCTGTGAGGCCCACGAGAATTTAGGCCAGATCCTGATGGAAGTGGGGCAGATCGCCGCGGCCTTACACCATGCCCGCATTGCCATGCACCTTGCGCCAAATCAGCCGGAGCAGGCGATTTCTTTCGCATTGGTGCTCGAAGCCAATCGGCAGATTGATGAGTCGGTCCAGATCGTTCAGCCCCTGCTGGATCAGGGCTATCTTTCACCTCGCCTGGCGCTTTTATATGCGCGGCTGTCCACATCCTTGAAGACTCAGTGCAAGGCGCTGGAGCTGATCGATCGCGCGATGGCCGATCTTTCGCCGGTTCATCGCGAAGCGGCATCGTTGCAATTCATGGCCGCTCGCTTGCTCGATAGCCTGGGTGAATACGACCGCGCCTTTGCCGCCGCCGAAAGAGCCAATGCAATGCGGCAAATTCATTTTGATCCGTCCGGCATCGAACGATTCATCGACGATGCCATCGCGTTTTTCACGCCAGAGCGCCTAGCTCAATTGCCGCGCGCGACCCACGGAAGTAAGGCTCCGGTGTTCATCATCGGGATGCCTCGTAGCGGCACCACGCTCGTCGAGCAGATTCTTTCCTCGCATCCCTGCATCCACGGCGGTGGTGAGCTGACCTGGATCTGGCAGATTACTGAAGTCCTGGCGCAGCGGTGCGAGCGCGAAGGGCACCCATTGCCCGGCGGGTTTGCAAATCTCCAAGTCACCGATATGGACGGCCTCGCCCGGCAGTACCTGTCGGCGATCACCGCCCTGAGCCCTCAATCGGCCCGCATCACCGACAAATACCCCGCAAATTTCTTCCACCTCGGCTTTATCTCCCTGCTCTTCCCCGAAGCGCGCATCATCCATTGCACCCGGGATCCAATGGATACGTGCCTGTCCTGCTATATGTCCGACTTTGCCAGCGGCAACCTGTTCAGCTTCGACCTGGGCCACCTGGGCAGCTTTTATCGGCAATATGCCCGAATGATGGAGCATTGGAAGTCGGTGTTGCACGTCCCAATCCTCGAAGTTTGCTACGAAAACGTGGTGAACGATCTGGAAGGCCAATCGCGCCGGCTCCTGCAATTCCTGCAGGTCGATTGGGACGATCGCTGCCTGCGTTTCCACGAGAATTCCCGCTTCGTTTCCACCCTCAGCAACCAGCAGGTCCGCCAGCCGATTTACAAGTCTTCCGTCGGCCGATGGCGTCAATATCAGCATCATCTTGCCCCATTGCAGGCCAGCTTGCACATCGACTGAACCCCCACAGGAATGGCGGTTTTTGCCGCTTGGGCGCAACCTTTTAAGCAGAACGTGGTGATAGAGGGTGACCTCGTCTCGTCGCCCAGCTGAGGCCGATTTACGCCTTTGGCCGCGGAAATTATGATCGAGGTGGAATCTCCGCGCCGTGCGCTGTCGGCCATGCCCGTGTGGGCAGTTGGAATTAGTCAGCGGACGGCCCGGAGCCATAGGAAGGAAGAGGGTTCACCCATGCACCATCGTGCCCCTAGGTCGAAGGCCTTGGCCTGTGTGATTGCCGCAGGCATCGGAATCGTCGGAATGTCGCGCATAACCGCCGCGGCTGATACCGGTAGGGTTGATTTCAATAAGGATATCAAGCCGATCATTCAGGAGTCCTGCATCAAGTGCCATAAGCCCGACCCAAAGAATCCGCGCAGTCCGGCGGCCGGGTTTAACCTCAGTGACAAGGCAGCGGCCATGAAGGGCGGAAAGGTCGGTCACGACATCGTCCCCGGCCACGCCGACCAGAGCCTGATGTACAAGCTGTTGAAGGGACCGGTGCCCAACGGCAACCATAAAATTGATCCGATGCCCAAGGCCGGGCGCGGGCAAGCGTTCAAGCCGTTGTCCGATGCTAAAATTGAATTGATTGGTAAGTGGATCGATCAGGGCGCCGAGTGGCCGGATCAGAAGTAAGACCCTCGTATGAACCTCGCGCGCCTGGCGATAACCAGCCGGCGCGCGAGGTTGTTTTAGAGGTTCGAAAACCGCTACAGCAAGGGCCAATGACCTTAGACGCTCAGCTTTTGCTCAATCAAGCGCGCGGCGGCAGCGAGAAGGCGCTGGGACAGCTTCTGGAATCCTACTCGCGCTACCTGACCCTGCTGGCGCGCGTGCAGATTGGCCGACGGTTGCAGGGAAAAGTTGACCCCAGCGACGTGGTCCAGGAGACGTTTCTCGAGGCCCATCGGCAGATCGCCAATTTTCGCGGCAACAGCGAAGGCGAATTGGTCGCGTGGCTTCGGCGGATCCTGGCCGGGCAGATCGCGCTGACCCTTCGCCGGTTTCTGGGAACCAAAGGCCGCGATCTGAAGCTGGAGCGCGAGTTGGCGGCGCAGCTCGATCAGTCATCAGAGATTCTGGACGGCGGGCTGGTGGCGTCCAACAGCACCCCCAGCCAGCATGCTTCGCGGCGTGAGCAGGCGCTGCTTCTGGCCGATGCACTGGATCGCCTGCCGGAAGATTATCGCGAGGTAATCATTCTCCGGCATCTTGAAGGGCTGAGTTTCGCGGAGGTTTCGCAGCGCATGGAGCGCAGCGAGGACAGCGTGCAAAAGTTATGGGTCCGAGCGCTGGCCAACCTGCGCCGCTCCCTTGGAGGCGCACCATGAAATCCGTAGACGACAAGCACCTCGAAACCGACGCCACTCGCGCGCCTGCCGATACCACCGCCGTTCATGATGAAGACCCCCGGCTGCTGGAAGCCGTGCAGGAATACATGGCCGCCGTCGAAGCAGGCCGGCGTCCCAGCCAGCAGGAACTGCGCGCGAAATATCCTGAAATTGCCGATGAGCTTTCGCAATGCATTCAGGGCCTCGCGTTTGTCAATTCGGCCGCCGCCCAGATCAAAGCGGCCAGCCCGCTCTCGCCTGATTCTTCAGACAGCGCGATTGATATGATCGCGGCCAAGCCGCTGGGCGATTTCAAATTGGTTCGCGAGATCGGCCGGGGCGGGATGGGCGTGGTGTATGAAGCCGAGCAGTTGTCGTTGGGTCGTCGCGTTGCAGTAAAAGTGCTTTCGTTTGCTGCCGCCCTCGATCCGCGCCATCTCCAGCGCTTCCGCAATGAAGCTCACGCCGCCGCTCAGTTGCACCATACGAATATCGTCCCGGTCTATGCGGTCGGCTGCGAGCGCTCGGTCCATTTTTATGCGATGCAGCTTATCGAAGGGCAAAGCCTGGCGGATGTGATTCGCGAAATGCGAAAGGCTTCGGGACGATCGCCCGCTCCGCGCGACCATTCCAATTCTGCGCCCGATGCCAGCGCCTCCTGGCATCCGCCCAAGAGCTACCCGCCGACCGAGCAAGTGGGCGATGTGAAGCCGCGCGGGCGCATCACCTCGCGCGAGAATTTCGCGGCTCTCACCGCGTCGCCGGTTTCTGAAAGTATCTCCACCATCCGTCCCGCCAAGCGGCAGACCTATTTCCAGGCCGTCGCGCGACTCGGATTCCAGGCGGCAGAAGCTTTGGACTATGCCCACAACATGGGCGTCGTGCATCGCGACATCAAGCCGGCCAACCTGCTGCTCGATCATCGCGGCAATCTCTGGATCACCGACTTTGGCCTGGCCCAGTTCTATGCCGCCGACACCGGCCTCACGCAGACCGGCGATCTGCTGGGCACCTTCCGCTACATGAGCCCCGAGCAGGCCTCGGGCCGCGCGGTCGTGCTCGACCAGCGCACCGACGTTTATTCGCTGGGCGTCACGCTCTACGAATTGCTCACCCTCGAGCGCGCCCTGCCCGGCAAAACCCGCGAGCAGCTTTTGCACGAGATTGGCTCAGTCGACCCGCGCTCGCCGCGCTCGATCGATAAATCGATCCCCGCCGAGTTGGAAACGATTCTTTTCAAGGCGATCGCCAAAGACCCATCCGACCGTTATCCGACGGCCCACGCCTTTGCCGATGATCTGACTCGATTTCTTCGCGATGAGCCGATCCAGGCCCGGCCACCCTCAGTATGGGACAAAACGGTCAAATGGACGCGCCGCCATAAATCGCTGGCCCTCTCCACGATGGTGATGCTGGTCATCATTGCCGCCGGCTTGGCGGTGTACTCGGTGCGGATTGCTCACGAACAGGCCAAAACGCGCAGTGCTTATGACCTTGAAGTCAAAAAGACCATCGAAGCCGACAAAGAGCGCGCCCGCGCGCAAGCCAGCTTCAAGGAGGCGCGAAACGCAGTCGATTTCCTGACGCGCGTCGCCGCCGAGGACATGGGCAACAGGCCGCCCAACGAAGTCCGCAAGGAATTGCTCGAAGCCTCGCTGGCGTATTACCAGTCGTTCATCGATGAAGAGAGGGACGATCCATCGGTTAGCGCCGAATTGACCGGCGCTCGCAGCACCGTTTCATCGATCCTGACGGAATTGGCTGCTGAGGATGATTTCTTCCTGAAGGTCTGGCATGTAAGACTGCTTCGGCAGGCGTCGGTCCGCGAAGAACTGAACCTGTCGGATGCAAACGAAGTGGCGATTCAGCAATTTGCCGGGCCGCTGGTGCGCAAGGTGACCGATGTGCAGCGCAACTCGCAATTGACGACCGAGCAAAAGCGCGATCGCGTCGATGCCGTGACCCGGGAATTGGACAATCGCGTTCACGAAGTGCTGACTTCCGAACAGGCCGATCGCCTCCAGCAGATTGCCTGGCAGATCGGTGGCCCGGATGCGTTCTCCGATCCGTCCGTGGTAGATGCATTGTCCTTAACCGCGGCCGAGAATGCGGCGATTGCCGCAATCCAGTCTGATTACAAAGCCGCCTGGCATCGCACGTTCATGCCCCATGGTCCTCCAGTTCCTCCGCCCGATTTTGCCGCCGAAGGTGGCGAGCCAAACAATCGGTTCCAGCAATCCTCCGAACAGGATCGGCAACACGCGATTGAGGAGCGCCAGCTCAAGGCCCAGGCGGTCGAAAAAATTATCGCGGTGCTCAATCCGGAGCAGGTGGAAATTTGGAACACAATGATTGGTCGCCCATTCAACGGGCTGATCCTTCCCGAGCACTTCCGCAAACGCGGCGGTGGCCCCGGTCATTGATTGCGATTGAGACGAGCCGGTACCGCGCGGCGCGAATGATCTTCTTTTAGCCGCCCCGCCTGCGGGGCGCGTTCAATAACACTCCATAGCGAGCGTGACAAACCCGCGGTTTCATGCGAAGGTCAACGCTTTGACCGCATGACCCGCGGGAGGGATATGTCCGATCCGGTTTCGTCCGCGCCGCTGCCCGTTGCGCGTCTGAATTACCAGCAGCAGTTCCCCAACTATCGATACTGGCGCGTGCGCATGCTGGCCACGTCGCTGGTCGGCTACGCCATCTTCTACTTCGTCCGCACCAATATTTCCGTGGCACTGCCGGTCATGGAAAAGAGCCTCCATGAATCGAAGGAGAACCTCGGCTTCGTGCTGACGGTGGGGGGCGTCGTCTACGGCATCTCCAAATTCATTAACGGATTTCTCGGCGATCGCGCCAATCCTCGCTATTTCATGGCGCTGGGACTGTTCCTCTGCGCGGTCATGAATGTTTTCTTTGGGCTCAGCAGCAGCCTGGCGATGCTCGCGCTGTTCTGGTTTCTCAACAATTGGGCGCAGGGCATGGGATTTCCGCCTTGCGCTAAGACGATGGGCTACTGGTTCAGCCCGCGCGAGCGATCGACCACCTTCGGCATCTGGCACACCGGTCACACGATGGGCGCGGCCCTGGTTTCAGTCCTCACCGGATACCTCATCAAATACTGGGGCAACTGGAGGCTCTGCTTTTTTGTTCCCGCGGGTCTGGCGGTGCTGGGCTCTCTGATGATCCTCGCAAGCCTGCGAGATACCCCCGAATCGATGGGGCTTCCGCCGGTCGAGCTTTATAAGGGCGAACAGACCGAACAGGAGCTGGAGGCGGAAATCGAGGCGGCCCAGCCCTACTGGAAAATCGTCTGGGACATGGTGCTGACCAGCAAATTCATGTGGATCATCAGCGTCGCCAATTTCCTGGTCTACACGCTTCGCTATGCCGCCGTCTTCTGGGGGCCGACCATGCTGCAGGAGCTCAAGCACGTCTCGCCCGCCGGCAGCGGCTGGATGCAATTCAGCTTCGAGATCGCCGGCATGGTCAGCGCCTTGATCAGCGGCTACGTCGCCGACCACTGGTTCGGCGGCCGTGCTGGCCGAGTCTGCGCCATCGCAATGGCCGCGATGGCTGGCATCGTTTATGTCTTCTGGAAGCTACCGCCGGGCCACGCGATGCTCACCACCGCCTGCTACATCGCCATGGGCTTCATGGTCTACATTCCGCAAATGCTCATCGCCGCCATCGCGATGAACCTGGGAACCAAGCGCGCCGCCGCTGCCGCGGTGGGTTTGACTGGCATTTTGGGTTATGCGAGCACTGCCGTCAGCGGCTTTGGCGTCGGCTTCATCGTCGATCACACTGGCTGGAACGGCGCCTTCGAAATGATGATTGTCTGTGCCGCCGCCACGCTGGTCTTGATGGTCCTGACGTGGAACGTCGGAGCGCATCACGAGCTGCCACGCGAAAGTGCTTTTCGGGTTGCCGAACCAGCTAAAGGTTCCTGACACCTTTAGATTGGACCGCCGTCTTGATCCCCATAGGATCAACTTGGGATGAACTCTGACGGGGACACGACCGTTCCCCATACCTTTAATTGGATCAACTTTTGCAAGTTGCATAAGACGATCCGCGTCACCCCCGCCATGGAAGCTGGCCTCACGGATCATGTTTGGGAAATAGAAGACTTGCTGGCGCTGATCGATTAAGCCATACCGGCAAACGCGAGCCGCCTACGGGCGGCTTTTTTCATGCGCGATTGGTAAGATGGTGCCGTGAAGCGACTGCGGCGTATCGCGTGGAATTCGTTGATAGCGGGATCATTGCTCTTGAGTGCGGCCACAGTGGCATTGTGGTCACGCAGCTATACTTTGCCGTGGAAAACAGAATTTGGCACGCCGCTGCATAACGGCTCTATTGAAACCGGCGACGAATGGGCGTGGCGACTAAGTTCCTCGCAGGGCCATATTGATCTTGAGCCGGTCTGTTCGTTCTATTCCTGGCGCGTGACTTACTGGAAGATTGTGGCGTTGTGGCTGATCCTTCCAGCCTATGCCGTATTCCTGCGGGCCCAGAATTGGCGGGCTTCGCGAAAACCGCCTAAATGTTCCTGCAAAATATGTGGATATGATCTTCGCGCCACACCCGACCGATGCCCCGAATGCGGAACCGTGCAACCCGGAAAAATCAAAATTTCACAACTGAATCCAACTAAAGGTCCCTGACACGTCCCTGACACCTTTAGTTGGACTCAAAACCTCTCATCCGGCAGCAACTTGCGCTTCACCGCTTCGGGGAGACAAACAGCTTGAACGACCTTCTCTGTCACAAAACCTACTCCTGGAACAACGATCGCGCGGAAAGCAACTAAATTCAGCAAATTTCGCGAAATATATTCTTGCCTCGCACGTTTGTTCGGTTATAGTATGGAGTAGTAGTTGTGTGTTTGAATGTTTCGCGAAGGGAACGATCGTCATGGGCGCACAGGAGACGCAGGGGATTTGCACCCGGGGTGGCGGCTTCAGCCGCCAGCCTTTTGACCGTGGGCGCGGGAGCATCGAGGACTCCTCAATCTGTCGCACCAGCGGGCGAAAAATTGAAAAAGTGATGCAATATGATGCATTTTGATGCATGACTTGTGGAAGAGGTTTCGGAGGTACACAACAGGTGGTGGTATGTTCACTACCTCGATGAACTGATTCTCGTCGTCAGAAGGACCAATGAACGCAGGTAAAAATGAAAATTCGTTTGACAATCGTCGCGCGGCGCTGGTGTCGCGCGAGCGTCGCGCGCCGCGCGCGAAGACTGAACGTAAGTCTTTTGGCTTCAATGGATTGGAACCTGCGAGTACCTGGCGAACAGCGCGCGGCGCGCAGGTGTCGCGCGCCGCGCGCTGGATTGCCCGCTCGTTTAGCGGCCCGGCTTGTCGGGCGCGATCACCCTTCGCGGCGTCGCAGGAGCGACGCCCTGCAGCATGCGTTGCATCGTGCAACATCCGAGCAAAATGCCAAAATGTTGCATTTCGTTGCATTTTGTTGCATCAGGTTGCACACCGGCCATTTTCGCAAACCGGGTAGGGGTCTGGCGATTGCGGAGCTGCGATGACCTCTTCGCCCCATTGAATGGAAAAAAATATATGATCCGCCGAATCCGAAATTGCGGTAAACTCCAATCCGTGCAACTTGTCCATTTGACAGGGGTAACAGTTTTAGCACATGCGTAAATGGCTCCTCATTCTCTCGGCGGCAGTGTTCGCCCAGTTTCTGCTGACCAGCCAAAGCCTGGCGGAAGTGACGCGCGAGCAGCTTCAGACAAGTTTCGACAAGTCGGCCAAGCCTTTCTTTGAGACTTACTGCTACTCCTGCCACAACAAGACCAAAAGCAAAGGCGACCTGGATCTGACGGCTTATCCGACGATGGACTCGATCGCCGGCAATTCCAAGCGATGGCAGAAGGTTCTCGAGAAGCTCAAGAAAGAGGAGATGCCGCCGGATAATGCCAAGAAGCAGCCGACGCCACAGATGCGCAAATCGGCCATCGCATTCGTCATGAGCGTGCGCCATTTCGCGGCGCTGCGCAACGCGGGCGATCCGGGGATCGTGCTGGCCCATCGCCTGAGCAATGCCGAGTATGACTACACGATCCGCGATCTGACCGGCGTCGATATTCATCCGACCAGGGAATTCCCTGTCGATCCGGCCAATCTCGCCGGCTTCGATAACTCCGGCGAATCGCTGGATATGTCGCCCGCGCTTCTCAAGAAGTACATGGAGGCGGCGCGGAAGGTTTCGGAATATCTGGTCTTCAAGCCGGACGGCTTGGGCTTTGCGCCGTTTCCGCTGCTGAGCGAAACGGACCGCGATAAGTATTGCGTCAATCGCATTATCGATTTCTATCATCGCCAGCCGACGGATCTTTCTGAATATTTCTTTGCGGTGTGGACTTACGAGCATCGCGCGGATCTGGGGCAGGCGGATGCGAGTCTTTCCGATATCGCTGCGAAGCAAAAAGTGAGCGCGCGGTATCTGACGAAGATTGATGAGCTGCTGACCGAGCCTGCCGAGACGCTCGGCCCCGTCGCGGCATTGCAGGGAATGTGGAAAGCATTGCCTGCCGATGCGGCGAAGAGCGATGCCGCCCGCGGAGGTTGCGAATCGATGGCCAAGTGGGTGCTGGCCCTTCGCCAAAAAGTGCGGCCGAAGTTTTCCAATCTTGGCGGCGTGCGGGGAATGCAGGCGGGCAGCCAGCCGCTGGTGCTATGGAAGGATCGGCAGCTTGCCAAGACGCGTCTGACTTATGCACCGGGTTCGGCTCTCAAGCTCACCAGCGATGATCTGGGCG
>JANWHF010000055.1 GCA_025450555.1 Tepidisphaeraceae bacterium
CCGGAGAAACAACCGACGACACCGCCATGGCCGCATGCATCGCCCGGTCTTTCATCCGACGGCGCGGCTTCGATGGAGCCGATCTGTCCAAAGAGTTTCTGCAATGGCTTCGTTCGCGCCCGCGCGACGTCGGCAACACCATCCGCCGAACGCTGGAAGCTATGGGCGAAGGAACGCCCTGGCAGGAAGCGGCGCTGAATGACTATCGGCTCAATCCCACCGGCGCTGCCAACGGAAGCCTCATGCGCAATGGCATTGTTCCCGCGCTGGCCGACTCGTTGGAAGAAGCATTTTCAATTTCGCTTCAGCAGGGGATTTTGACCCATTACGCGCCGCTGCCGGTGCTCTGCTGCTGCGCCCAGACTTTCTTGATCTGGGAACTGCTCGAATCGCACGACCCCTTCACAGGCGACTGGATCCAGGGATTCCTCCGCCACTTCGAAGACTTCCTTGCCAATAGCGATGACCCGATCGTTTCGAGCTGGCGACAAAATACGGCCGATGATTTTCGCGAGTCCGCCAACAGCTTCGCACGCAGCGATTTCAACGCGATGCGCGTCGATCCTTACGCGATGTCCATCGCTGGCCACGATGGTTACTGTTTAACGACGCTGCAGATTGCCGTCTGGGCGGCGCAGTGGTCGCAAAGTGACGCGCCATTCCCGACGCCCAAGGGCTTTCCATCCGATCATTTCGCCCGAGCGACAGGAGCAAGCTTTCTACCGGCCGTGGTGATGATCGGGCACGATGCGGATACGTATGGCGCCGTCGCGGGACCTCTGATCGCGGCGGTACATGGACATGTTCCGTCCGAATTCAAAGTTGGTCTAAAAATGCCCGCGCTCCAGTGACGCGTGTACGTTTGAGCGGGCATTTCCCATCCGCGCCGTCCGACGCGCCCCGCAGGCGGGGCGGCTAAAGGTGGGGTGTACACGAGGTTCGACCGCAGGCGCGTGTCGCGCATCTAAACGAATCGTCGATGCCCCGCATCGTCCTGATTCCTTTAGCCGCCCTTTTGTGGGGCGCGTCCAGCGGCGCGGAAGCAGAAACAACACCGATCGACGGTGAACGAGGGATCAACCTGTCCTTAAACCGTTTCGATGAGAAACCTCTCCACCTCTCCCACCAGCAAATCCGGACATGAATAATTCGTCCCATGCGCACACCCCGGCAACACCACCAGTCGCCCCCGGGGCAGTAGGGAAGCAACATGAGCCGCCCAACTCACCGGAACGATCGGATCGCGCTGACCGGCAACGACCAGCGTAGGAACATCAACCGCGGGCAGCTTCTGCTCGATTCGATCCTCCAGCGCATGATGTAACGTCGCCAGCACGCGCGGAATCCCGACCTCCAGATAATCGCTCAGCGCCAGCAGATTGAGCGAAAACTTTTCTCGCGGTGCATCGGCAATCACCCGTGCAATCTGCGTGAGCGAACTTCGTGCTCGGGCATCGATCGTCGGCGAAGAAAGAATGAGCCGGTCAACAGATTGAGGATACCGCACGGCCAGATCCACGATCACCTGACACCCCAGCGAATTGCCCAGAAGCGTCGCGTGCTCCAAACCGTTCTGGTTCATCCAACCAGCGAGCGCATCAGCCATCCGCTCGATATTCAATGCATGTCGAGGCTTCTGACTTCGTCCAAACCCGGGCAGATCGGGCGCGAAGACGCAATACTGCCGCGCCAACCGCACCAGCGTCGGCAGCATGTATCGGCTGGAAATGCCCAGGCCATGCACGAGGATAATCCGCCGCGCCGGCGCCGGCGCATAGGCCGCGCGGGCATACATCTGAAGGCCGCCGACGGTCGTCCACAGATCGGTGAGCAAGCGGCTGGGATCATAAGCGATCGCAGTCAAACGCGCCGACCCGCAAAGCGCCGGGAGATTTCCTGGCGCGACATGATCGTGAGACGCGCTTTACTCCCTCCTCCAGCGTACCCGCTGGGGGAGGGCCGGGGAGGGGTGGCAGTTTTGCGCTCGAGCAGGAGACCCCCACCCTGCCCTCCCCCGGCGCGTACGCCGAGGGAGGCACAGCGTCGAAGCTCAAGCGAAGGTCGTCGAAAAAACGGATCGGCTGTTGCCTGGGATGCGCGTCAAGGTTTACCTTGATTCGGCTCGACCGAACGACGGGAAACCCGAGACGCGCAATCGCTGAATTGAAGACAGCGGATTAATTTACACGGTCCCACCCAAGTGGCGAAGGTGCGATCGTCCATCCAACACATTGCCTGACCGCACGTTTTAAAAGAGTAATCGGGGCGACAGGATTCGAACCTGCGACCTTCGGCTCCCAAAACCGACGCTCTAGCCAAGCTGAGCTACGCCCCGGCGCGATGTGTCATTTTTCGTCCGTCTGCCGATGATTGTCAACTGGGTGCGGTTCAACCCTTCAGAAACTGGAGTGCCGAGCGTACTTATAGAGCCGCGCACGCAGTAGCGGATTTGGGCCGCAACGTGCAGCACCCGATCCCCTCACTGCATGCGCGGTCGCCCCCGATCGTAGCGTTTGTTGGAGTCAGCTTGTATTGTCCATCGCGGGCACGTTGCCCAGGATGAAATCGAGCGGCCGCACACAGCCAGCTTGAGAATGGATCACTGCGCCGGTTGCCGGGTATGGTTCGTCATCGCGATTTGCAAGCTCGCTCCGATCCGAAGCGGTCCAATGCGCGCCAAACGCCGCAACCTGCGTCGGGGATCGAGCGATTTTTACCGGCATTGCTGATCCTCATCGTCCTGGGCGTCTACGCGCTGGCGATGGGCGCGGAGTTCATCGGGTGGGACGATCCGACCAATGTGCCCGACAATCCAGTTTTGAAATTATCGGGGACGCAGGCGATCGCCCATTTTTGGAGCCAGCCTTACGACAAGCTTTACATCCCCGTCACCTACACCGTCTGGACGATTCTGGCGGCGGTGGGGACGGTCAGCACGCCTTCGGGCGGCGTGGAATTCAATCCCTTTATTTTCCATGCAGCCAATGTGATTTTGCATGCGCTGGCGACCGTGCTGGTTTACCAGATCCTTCAGCTGCGGCTGCGAAATGTCTGGGCCTGCGCGGCAGGGGCGCTGCTCTTTGCGGTGCATCCGGTGCAGGTGGAAACCGTCGCATGGGTCACGGCAATGAAGGATGTGCTCAGCGGGACATTGTCCCTGAGCGCCATCTGGCTGTTTTTGTTGAGCGTTCACTGGGTGGATGCATCGAACGAAGTCCGGAATTTAGATCCGGATCGCGCGTCGCATGGCCCTATTCGATGGGGGATGTACATCCTATCGCTTTTACTATTTTCGCTTTCCTTGCTGGCCAAGCCCTCCGCCGTCGCGGCAATTCCGATCCTTTTGATTCTCTATTGGCTAGGCTCTGATCGTCGGTGGAAGCTTGTGGGAGCGCTGCTTGTCCCCTGGCTCGTGCTGGGACTGGTGGATGTGTTGGTCACGCACGCGGTGCAACCGATCGCGGCACCCGCCGATGGTGGACGATGGTGGCTTCGGCCGCTGATTGCCGGCGATGCCCTCGCGTTTTATCTGTACAAACTCTTCATCCCCATCCGGCTTGGGCTGTTCTACGGTCGAACGCCATCGGCGATTATCGAAAACGGAGCGATCTGGTTCACCTGGATTGTGCCGGTGCTGGTGCTTGGAGCAATCGCCTGGCTCGGAAGAAAATCCCGATGGCCAGCCGCGGCGGCACTGCTGTTTATTGCCGGAGTACTGCCCGTGCTTGGATTGGTACCATTCACTTTCCAGGCCTATTCGACAGTGGCTGACCATTATCTGTACCTGTCGATGCTCGGGCCCGCTCTCGCGCTCGCGATGATTCTTTCCATTGCTGGAATGGTTCGAACCAAGGCAGCGATCATCCGTTGGGGCACAGGCGTCGTGCTCCTGATCCTCGCAGGTCTCACCGTCGCGCAGACACGTTACTGGCACGACAGCATCGCTTTGTTTACCCATGCCTACGCAGTCAATCCGCACAGCGGCGAGGCCGCGATTCTCCTTGCCGGGCAGTACAATTCCGCTGGCGACGTGTCGGACGCCTTGCTCTGGGTCGATCGCGCGGCTCCCTACGTTCCGAAAAACAACGGCTCTGAATCGGTCCTTCACAGCACGCGCGCCAGCGCGCTGCTCAATGCCCATCGCTACAACGAAGCCGAGCGCGAGCTGAAAACGGCGATTCAACTGGACTCGTCCAATCAACTGGCGCGCTATAACCTCGATGTGCTTCGAGAAAAGAAATCGCGAGGTACGCTAGGACCCAGTCGCTAATGTCCGGCAGGGGAATCGGTGTTTTTCACGCTGCCTCGGGTCTTTGGACCACCGCTTCCATGATCTGATGCCGTGTCTGCGCGATGATGCGCCCCGCATCCTGAACATCCCGCTTCAGGATCTCCATGTCGGTGCTGTTGCTCTGCCGATGCAGCGAAGCCGCGGTCGTCTCCGCGAGGCTCAGCAGCGACAGCTCCAGATCGGTTAAATGATCGCGCAGGTTGCGGACGTATCCTTTTGATGCGCGAAATGCATTGACATCCATACCGAAGGTGGATTCCATCAGCGCGTTGGTCAGCAGGCGGAATTGCTCGCTGTCCTTGATGCCGCGCTTGTACCATTCGCCGACGATTTCATGCCGGGCGCTGATCGACCGCAATCGCTGATCGATCCAGCTTCGCATCCGCCCCTGCGCGAGATAACCATGACGCAGTCGCCCAATCGCCAGTTCCGGATCGGCCTCTTCTTCAAGATGTCGCGCGGCAACGTCGGTCATCCAATTGCGAAGTTTCTCCGCTTTCGATGAATCAATCGCCAGGATCAAGCGCATCACGCCGCGCAGATCCAGCATCTCCTGAGGCTCATCGCCCAGATCCGCCAGCACGCATGATCTGGATAGCCCCGGTTCCGCCTGCTTCAGCTCATCCCACTCCGCGTGGGCATCCGCACAATCAGCCAGCAGCGCCACCAGATCGACCGGCGAGTAAACCTCTCGGCCCTCGATCACCTGTGACCGCACCCGGTCATCTTCCAGCAAATGATGGATCAAATTTCTTGCTGTCTTCACGATATTACTCCGCTACTTCCAGCAATTACTACGAATTTGTCCGGGAAACGTTCGGTTCGAGAAAACAGAAAAACGGGAAAGAGGAAAAGGGAGAAGGAATGATCACACCCCGCCCCCGCGGCGTGGGGGCGCTCCACGTCCTGCGGAAATGGGCGCGAAGAAACTCTGGTTCTGGCCCTTATGGAAGTGGCCCGAAGGGAGCTTGCGACTTTTTAGGATGTCGGGGGAGCGCCGCGGAATCTGACTTACGGAGAATTCTCCGCGCTTCGAGACGACGCGGTTCCTACAATCGCCGGGGCGGTCGGTCATGAGCCTCGAGTTTTCGCAAGCGGACGGTGGCGATGACACATGCCGGCCCAAGCGCCGAATCGAACGCCGCCGCGCTTCCGATTCCCGTCGGTGCCGAATCCATTTATCCGCAGGCTTTCTCCGCTGATGGCGCGGGTTTCTCTGCCGCCGCGGATGTCTATCTGCGTGAACCCAGTGCCGCCAGGCTGGCGCATTTCTTCCAGACCAAGTGCGTCGGCGCCATCAAGGAGGAAGATCTTTCCGAGAAATGGTACGACGACTGGCTTGCCTATCAGGCGGCTCATCACCTTTATGCGTCGGTCCTGTCGCCTAAAGCGTACTCCGCCGCCGGGGGAGAATTGGATCTTCTGCGGCTCACGCGCTTTCTGGAAGTCTTCGCTTATTTCAGCCCCGCCCACGGATATAGCCTCCAGGTTTCGTTTCTCGGACTATTTTCCATCCTGATGGGATCCAACGCCACGCTCAAGCAGCAAGCGGTTGCATTGCTGGAGTCGGGAGGGTTGCTGGCGTTCGGCGTTTCGGAAAAAGATCACGGCTCAGACCTTCTGGGCAATGAATTCACGGTCCGGGAAGACAGTGGAGCAACGGGCCAGCTCATCGCCAACGGCTCGAAGTACTATATCGGCAACGCCAATGTCGCTGGAATGATTTCCATCCTTGCGCGGAAGGTGGATGGTACCTCCGGCCGGGACAAGCGCAACCCGTTTGCCTTGATCGTCCTGAGGCCCCGGCAATCGACCGGGTTTCGCAACGTACGGAAAATCCGCACATTGGGCATTCGCGCGGCATACGTAGGTGAACTTGAGGTGAAAGACCAGACGATCCCCGCCGGCGACGTGGCCGCCGAGGGGCGGCAGGCCTGGGATGCGGTTTTTGGTACGGTGACGCTGGGTAAATTCTTCCTGGGCTTCGGGTCGATCGGCATGTGCGAGCATGCCTTTGCCGAAGCCGTCGATCATCTTCGCACGCGCATCCTTTATGGCAAGCCCGTGATCGAGATGCCGCACATTCGATCGGCGGTGGCACAAGCCTACGCGCGCCTGACGGCGATGAAACTCTTCGCGTACCGCGCGCTGGATTACGTCCATGCCGCCGCCGAGGCCGATCGGCGCTACCTGCTTTTCAACGCGGTACAGAAGGCGCAGGTCAGTACCGACGGCCTGAAGGTGATGGCGCTGCTGTCCGATTGCCTGGGCGCCAAGGGATTTGAATCGGACACTTATTTCGAGATGGCGCTGCGCGACACCCAGCTGATTCCCCGGCTGGAAGGAAGTGCCCACATCAATCTCGCTCTGGCCACGCGGTTCATTCCACGCTACTTTGGCCGCTGCGATCCCGGCCTGGCTGCTCCCCAATCGCTGGTGGGCGGGCAAATCGCATCGCGCGAAAACCCATATCTGATGCAAGCCCGCACCGGCTCAATCAATTCAATCGCCTTCCCAGGTTTTCTTCTGGCTTATCAGCCGCTGCTTTCCATCGCCAACGTGCGGACCTTCACGAAGCAGATCCTGGCCGCCCGGCGTTTCCTGGCCGGGGACAAATCAAAACCCGACCCCGGCGGGGGACAAGCCGCCGGCATTCATCATGGACAATGCCTGGCCGTTATCGCCTATGGCCAGCTTATCGCCGAGAACTGCCTGCTCCTTGGCGTGGCGGCGCCGATGGTCGATGCCATCTTCCGCAATCTCGTCAACGACCTTTCCACATCGGCCCTCGCGCTGGCCGCCGAGACGAACCTCGACATCTCAAGCCGCGCCGCGTTCCGCCGGGCGGTTGCCGTTCCCTGCGTCATCGATGTGGATTTTGTTGCGAATCTCATCAACAGCCAGCGGCCGCCGAAGGCGATGAGTTGATCTGGCAAAGGATGCCGTGATCGCGGCAAGCTACGGTGAATCCGATACAACGCGGAATCCGACGTTGTAACCACCGCGGCTTCCAGGCCCGCCGTCCAGGCGAGAGGCCGAGCGCAGAAAGATCGGATCGATGCCCCACGACCCGCCGCGCAGGACGTGCGACGCTTTTGGATCGGGCGCGGGACCCTTCGGGTCGGTAACGGTGTCGTTTGGATAGTCTGCGAAGACGTCGGAACACCATTGCCAGACGTTGCCGTGCATGTCGTACAGGCCCCACTTGTTTGGCGGGAATGAGCCAACGGGCATCGTCTTCCACCGGCGTTCCCCTTTGACGCCGGCGCCGTAGACCGCGAAACCATCGTAATTTGCCTGATCCGAGCTGATCGTGTCTCCCGTGTTGAAAGTCGTCGTCGTGCCGGCCCGGCAGGCGTATTCCCACTCCGCCTCGGTCGGCAATCGGTAGGTCTTGTGATCCCGTTTGCTCAGCCAGGCGATGAATGCGGCTCCGTCGCTCCAACTCACGTTGACCACCGGGCAGGTTTCCTCCTGCTCGAAGACCTTGTTGTGCTGCCAGGTGTTTTCGTCGTTGGCCTTCTCGGCATCGGTCTTAAAATTCGTCTCCGCGACAAAAATCGCAAATTGGGCGCGCGTCACGTCCTTGGTTGCCATATAAAATGGTTTGGTCAGTTTCACCGCGTGCTGCGTTTCGCTCTTACCACGGCCGGCTTCGCTTTCCGGACTCCCCATGACGAACATGCCCGGCTCGATGCGGGCGAAATTCATCCCCAGCGCCACCTGCTTCGTGATGTCCTTCGGGGGCGCAGTGGATGGCGATTCATCTGCCGGCAGCGGTCGATCGCCAAGTTTCACATTGGCCTCGAAGTCCTTCAGGCTGCGCAGGAGATAACCCTCAAAAGCGCCGTTCAAATCGCTGCTCCCCACAACTCTCGATCGATGGTATGAGAAAATGCCCGCCTGCTTGCGCACCAGTCGGCCGTTGAAGTTGAAGACGAGATTGGATTCCCTCAATTCGATGTCGTCGAACATGACGATATAATCCGGCCAACTAAATGCCGTCTTATTCGCCAGGGCGCAAGCAAAATAATGGTAGATCTGAAGGACGGGGGGGTTTGCCGGCTTGACCCAGTTGAAACCCTCACACTCCGATCGCCAGAGCTTCTTCCATAACGGGTCCTCGTCCAATCCCACGATGTTCATTTCAGAATTGAGCTTCAGTTCGGGCGCGGTATCCAGCCCGTCGATGGTTCGCTTTTCGATCTTCGGATCGGACCTGATGAACGCGTCGTACGCATCGTTGATGCTGGCCTTCTGTTGATCGCTCCAATTGTCTGCCGGCCAGGGGGCGGGGGCGGCCGCAGGTCCGGGCGTCATGAAGAATTTCATCCGTTCGGTCAGGTTGAGCTGCACCTTCTGTTTGAGTTCTGCCGCGATGTCATGACCAAAAAGCTGTTTACGAGGGCCCGTTTCCTCTTCAAGGGTGATGACGTTGGCCGAGTGCGACGGCGAAGCCACCACAAAATGGAACTTGCCATTCCGCAGCGCCGTGGCTCGAACGAGAAACGCCATCTCGCAATAAATGAGGTGGCAGTGGTAAATGCCTACCGTTGTGGTGTGATCGGTATAGGTGATGGTCTGTTTGATGTCGCCGGGAGCGTCTTCGACCGTCACGTACAGCGTCACCGGCGCTTGGTCGCGCACCTTGATTTCATAGGGAGCCAGGAGATCCGCCACGCGCCTGCGCAATTCATCTGCCGGAATGATCGTGGCGACCCACGGATCAAGGTTCAGGACAAGCCTCACCTCTTTGACTTCCTTGAGAAAATCATCCCCGGAGATGTACCGGGCATCACAAAAGCTGCCGCCGTCGGCCCATGCCATACGCGGTGGTAATCCGAGGCAAAGACAGAAGCAAATGACTAGTGCCGCGCGTCGCACGAGAAGGGCTGTTGCCATGGCTCCTCTTCAATTCTGTATGTGCTACCCATCGTTGCCAAAAGAATGGACGTGATCGGTCCTGTGCAGCAGGATAGCTTTATCGATTTTTGCGATCAATCAGAAATCCCGGCAGCCACGGGCCGGGCAGCCCGCCGGAACTTCGCATACAGCGTCGGATTGAGCATCTGCTTGACCTGGCCGAATGGGCGAATGCCGGGCCAGATTCGGCGCATGGCAGCCAAGTCGAGCGGGTCAAATGTTCGGATCGAACTGGGGTCAAAATGCAGTCGGCCGCGCCGGCCGGCGCGCGGCGATTTGAATTTCTCATCCCCCAGCAGCACGGCACTGGCGATGATCCGCGCCTGAAATTGAAAAAGCACCACCGTTCCCGCCGGCGAGTTGAGCCCCGCCGAGCGGTACGAAAACACGCCGTCAGCCTTCGGCAGATCGCGCCCAAAGCAATCCGCCTGCACCTGCGCGATGCTCTTCCCGCGAAAGCCAGGGATTTTGTCGCTCATCGGCCAAATCCGCACCGCCGGGATTGAGTTCATTCTGGAAATTAGAAACTGGAGACTGGAAACTGGAAAGAGAAGCTCACCGCGGAGGACCCCGAGGCACGCGGAGGCGGAAGAACAAAATAGTAAATGGTGAATTCTGAATTGAGAATTGAATTCACAATTTGGAATTCACTATTCTCAATTTTCCGGGGGCTTCCGTATTTCTCCCGCCCCCGGTACGCCGGGGGAGGGCCGGGGAGGGGGTCGTGTTTTCACAATACGCGGAAGGAGGATGATTCACCGTCGCCGACTGTCTCACGCCCCTGCGACAATTTGCTCGCCGCGATCAAATTGATCTACCGATAGCCAGCCGCAAAAATCGAGCAATCAGTTCTAATTCGGATTATTCACCGCGGAGCGCAGAGGTACGATGAGGAAAAAGAAAAATTGGCCACCGATAAACACCGATTAGCACCGATCAGAGCGCATTGGTGATCATCGGTGCCCCATCGGTGGCTACTAATTCCTCCGCGTTCCTCTGCGTCCTCTGCGGTGAATATGAATTTTTCGCGATAAAAAACCATGTAATGAGATTTCGCATCGTGACCGCGTCGCGCCCGCAAACATCGCAGCCTCAATCCGACTCCGCCACCTGCTGCATCGTCGGCGGCGGCCCCGCGGGCATCATGCTCGGCTTTCTGCTGGCCCGCGCGGGCGTCGATGTTTTGGTCCTCGAGAAGCACAAAGACTTCTTCCGCATTTCCGCGGCGACACCATTCATCCCTCCACCCTCCAAATCATGCACGAGCTTGGCCTGCTCGATGAACTGCTCCAACTCCCGCATCAGAAAATGACCGAGGGCACCGCCCATTTCGGCCCAAAGGTGCTCCGCATGGCGGACTTCACGCATCTGCCCAGCCGATGCAAATTCATCGCGTTCATGCCGCAGTGGGATTTTCTCGATTTCCTCGCCAGCCGGGCGCGAAAATTTCCGACATTTAGCCTTCGCACGGAAACACAAGTCACCGATCTTCTTTTCGATGCCGATCGTGTCGTCGGTATCAAAGCAAGTACGCCGGACGGTCCTCTTGAAGTACGCGCCAAGCTGGTCGTCGGCGCCGATGGGCGCTCATCCATCGTGCGCGCCAGCGCCGGCCTGGAGGTGATCGACTCTGGCTCGCCGATCGACGTGCTTTGGTTTCGCGTCACCCGCCAGCCCACTGACCCGCCCGCCGCCGGCGGCTCCTATTACATCAGTGCCGGGCAGTTCATGGTTTTGATCAACCGTGATGCCTACTGGCAATGTGCCTACGTGATCCGCAAAGGCTCTTTCCCGCAACAGCAGCGGCGGGGCGTTGAAGCCTTCCGCCGGGATGTGGCGCGGTGTGTGCCGTTCCTCGCGGGCCGCACCGATCAGATCAAGGATTGGGATGATGTGAAACTGCTGAGCGTGAAGGTCGATCATCTGCGGACCTGGCATCGCGATGGCCTGCTGTGCATCGGCGACGCCGCCCACGCGATGTCGCCCATCGCCGGCGTCGGCATCAACCTGGCCATCCAGGATGCCGTCGCCGCGGCCAACCTGCTCGCCCCCGAGCTGCTTGCAAAATCCCCGCAGCTCAAACGTGAAACGCTCGCCTCGCTTCAAAAGCGCCGCCAGCCCCCGGCCCGC